>NZ_JBFODQ010000059.1:26639-224505 GCF_040908355.1 Aeromonas sp. R2-2
GCGCTGGCGCGAAGCGGGTGGCCCGGGTTCCGGCCTCTGGTTCGATCTCGGCCCCCATGTACTGGATCAGGCGCTGCAGCTGTTCGGCCAGCCGGACTGGCTGCAGGCCGATCTGGCCGAGCAACGCCCCGGCGCACTGGCGGACGACTACTTCCATGTGGTGCTGGGTTACGGTGCTCTGCGGGTTATTCTGCATGGCAGCTGTCTGGTTTCAGCCACCATGCCGCGCTTTGTCATTCACGGCAGCCAGGGCTCATTCGTGAAATTCGGTATGGATGTGCAGGAAGATCAGCTCAAACTGGGCAAGCGGCCACCGGCGGCGGATTGGGGCATTGATAGTGAACCCGGTCAGCTCAGCCGCATTGTCGATGGTCAGTTACAGCAGCAGAGCGTGGTGGGTGAGGCGGGGGATTATGGCGCCTACTATCGCGGTGTCTGCGCCGCCATCAAGGACGAGGGAAGCAACCCGGTGCCAGCAAGTGAAGCGCTGGCGGTGATGGCACTGCTGGATCTGGCCCGTCAGAGCCACCTTGAGGGAAAACGGCTGCCCTGTCAGAAGCTGTCTGACTAAGGTGCGGGTCATCGGCCGCTATTGACCAACCTTGACCTTGTTAAATCGCCACAAGATGGCAGCAAAGCGGTGTTTTATTGTGCAATTAGTGTCATTTAACGGCATCTTGTATTGATATCAGTCGTTGCAGTGGAGCTTTTTATCCACGGCACGAAAAAATGTCATTGTGATATCCGTTTTCATCGGTAACTAATGGGGCTATATTGCGCCCGCCTGCTGCCTCCCGGCTTCTTGTTTCAATACCGGGCAACGGTGGGCGCTGTGATGGTTGCACAGACCATCTCTCCATATTTATTTGAGGGAATGCACATGAACAAAGTACTGGTAGCCGGTATCCTGGGTCTGATGTTGACTGCTTGCGGTCAGAAAGAAGAAAAAGCTGCCGCTCCTGCTGCTGCTCCGGCCGCCGAAGTTGCTGCCACTGTAGAAAAAGCCGCTAGCGAAGCCACCTCTACCGTAGAGAAGGCCACCTCCGAAGCGACTGCAACCGTAGAAAAAGCTGCTACCGAAGCCGCTACCAAGGTTGAAGCTGCAGTGAGCGATGCCAAGGCCAACTAAGCCTGCACCTCATTCGAAGACGGGTCCGAAGGCAACTTCGGGCCCGTTTTTTTATCTGTCGCTCAGGGCGCCGGATTAATCAGCGAGGTGAGGATGTGATCCTCCCAGCGACCATTGATCATCAGATACGCCCTCGCGAATCCCTCCCGCTCGAAGCCGAGCCGCTCCAGCAAGGCGCCACTGCGCTGATTGGCAGGCATATAGCAAGCCATGATGCGATGCAGATCGTGCTCCCGAAACAGGTAGTCGATGGCGGCTGACAGCACCTCTCTCATCACCCCCTGCCCCTGATGCTGTTGGTCGATGGCATAGCCCAGATGACACGCCTTGAAGCCCCCCATCAGGATATTGCTGAAGTTGCAGGTGGCGATCACTCGCTCGCCAGCCGGATCGAGGGCCACCAGATTGACGCCGGTGCCGTTGAAGAACTGGCTGTAGCTGTCCTGCAGCCGGGCATGCCAGTACGAGAGGGTGTAAAAGTGCTCGTCCCGAAGCGGCTCCCAAGGGGTAAGGTGGTCGCGGTTGCGCCGGTAGAAGTCGAGCATCATGGGGGCCTGATCCGGCGACAGTATGGTCAGGTGGGTGCGGGCCGTCTTGATATGTGGCAGCGCCATCAGGACTCCCTCTGTCTTAGCCACTCATCGCGCAGCAGGCTGTAGTGGGCATGGTCCACAATCCGGTTGCCCAGCCGCTCTGCGCGCCGGGTCACCCCCTCCAGCTGCATCCCGAGCCGCTCACAGACGGCTCTGCTGGGCTCGTTATCTGTGGCGGCGCTGATCTCCACCTTCTCCATCCCCATCTCCTCGAAGGCGTGGTGGATCAGGGCCTGACAGGCACGGGTGATGATACCGTTGCCCTGCCAGCGCTCCGCCAGCCAGTAACCGATGACCACCTTGCCAAGGTCGTGATCGATGCTGTTGTAACCTATGACCCCCACCACCTCCCCCTGATATTCGATGGCGGTGGTGAGCCCCTCGCCGCGGGCGAACTTCTCGATGGCACTGCGAATGAAAAGGGCGCTGTCAACGGGGCGCTGGATCAGTGGCGGCCAGGGTAGCCACTGGGAGAGGTACTCCCGGTTGTCATTGCAGAGGCCAAACAGTTCGCTCGCCATATCTGGCTGCAAGAAGAGCAGCGCAAGCTCGTCGTCCAACTGCCATGAAAACATGGGATTCTCCTTTCAAATCAGTGCTCAAATCGCGAATCAGCACCCAATGTAGCCAATCGCCACTGGCCGCGCCAGCCACTTTTACGGCCCCTCTCCGGCAGGCTTCGCAGAAGGTGACAGCGCACGTACTCTCCTCCCTCAAAAGAGGAGGGTGGGTGTCTGAAACCGGATAATGCTCTCCACATGACGCCGATTAATCCCCCCAAACGGCACTTTGGCAGATCCTGCTACCCCTTTGTGCTGCGCTGTCACTTTTGACAGGGGGCACTTTCCCCCACCGGCACTAGCTTCAAAACGCCCGACCTTCGGTCGGTTTATCAACCTCATCGATTTAAGGAAAGAAGAGATGAATAAAATTTATCTGGCCGTTGCGCTGGCCTGCTGGGGAAGCGCCGCACTGGCGGCGCAAGAGGTAGAGATCAACGTAACGGCAAACGGCATCCGGGCCATGACAGGCCTCAGTGCCGCGAGTGGTACCTTGCAGCTGGAAGATGGCGAGTTTCGTCAGGTGCGGGTGGTCAAGCTGCCCAACGGCCAGCAGCGGATCCGCTACGAGCAGGTCTGGAACGGCATCCCGGTAATGGGTCAGGTGGTGGTGGCTGACAAGAGCCTGAACGGCCAGTTGCAACAGGCCAGTGGACGCATGCTGCGCCAGATCGATCAGGATGTGGCAAGCCCGGTCGCCACCCTTTCGCCACAGGATGCCGCCAGCAAGGCCAAGGCGGGCAGCAAGGGGAGCAACGAGCAGATCAAGCTTTACGTGATGCAGGACGAGAACGGTCTGGCCCGACTGGTCTATCAGGTCTCCTTCGTTGCGGAAGGTGACAAGCCAAGCCGCCCCTTCGTCATTCTTGATGCCCAGAGCGGTGAGGAGCTCAAACGCTGGGAGGGGATCAACCACAAGGACGCCACCGGCCCCGGGGGCAACATCAAGACCGGCAAATACTTTTACGGCACCGACTTTGGCCCGCTCATCGTGGATGACAACTGCCGGATGACCAGCCCCAACGTCGATACCATCAACCTCAACCACGCCACCTCAGGCGGTGCCATCCACCAGTTCACCTGCCCGGAGAACCGGGTCAAGGAGATCAACGGCGCCTACTCGCCCCTCAACGACGCCCACTACTTCGGCAACGTGGTGTTCGACATGTACCGCAACTGGTACAACACGGCGCCCCTCACCTTCAAACTGAAGATGCGGGTTCACTACAGCAAGAATTACGAAAATGCCTTCTGGGATGGCAGCCAGATGACCTTCGGTGACGGCGCTACCACCTTCCACCCGCTGGTGAGCCTCGATGTGGCGGCCCACGAGGTGAGCCACGGCTTTACCGAGCAGAACTCCGGGCTGGTCTATTCAGGACAATCCGGTGGCATCAACGAGGCCTTCTCCGATATGGCGGGTGAAGCGGCCGAGTTCTACATGAAGGGGAGCAACGACTGGCTGGTCGGCGCCCAGATCTTCAAGGGCAACGGCTCCCTGCGCTACTTCGAGGATCCGACCCGGGATGGCAGATCCATCGGCCATGCGGCGGATTATCAAGAGGGGATGGATGTACACCACAGCTCCGGGGTCTATAACCGCGCCTTCTACCTGCTCGCCACCAGCAGCGGCTGGAACACCCGCAAGGCATTTGAAGTGTTCTTGCTGGCCAACCGCCTCTACTGGGGCGCCAACACCAACTACCAGCAAGGGGCCTGCGGCGTCAGCCGGGCGACCGCCGATCTGGGTTACAGTCAGGCGGATGTGGCACGGGCCTTCCAGACCGTCGGGGTTGATGCCAGCTGCGGCAGCACGCCGCCACCGAGCGACAACGTACTGCAAAACGGCGTGCCGGTGAGCAACCTCGCCGCCAGCAAGGGGGGCAAGCTCAACTACACCCTGAACGTACCGGCGGGCACCAGGTCGCTGCAGATCAGCAGCAGTGGCGGTACCGGTGATGCCGACCTCTACGTCCGCTTTGGCAGCGCCCCCACCAGCAGCAGTTACGACTGCCGCCCCTACAAGGGGGGCAATAACGAAAGCTGCTCGTTCACCAATCCCAAGGCGGGCACCTGGCATGTGCAGCTGTCAGGGTTTACAGCGTTCAGTGGCGTGACCCTCAAGGCCAGCTACTGATCCACCCGATGCGGGCCTTGTCCCGCATCGTTCTACTCATTGCGCCACCGTTTCGCCAGCGTGCGGGCGGTGGCCAACACGGTTTCCCGAGCCGGGTTGGGCCGCTTGCCACCTCGCCACGCCATCATCACATCCCAATGCTCTTGCGGCAGATTGCGCACATCGAGCCTGACCAGCCGCCCCACCTCCAGATCCCGCTTGATGGCCAGCTCCGGCATCAGGGTGATAAACCCGTGTTCCAGCGCCAGATCCCGCGCCGCACTGGCGGGCTGCACCGCATGCAGGGGGCTGGCGGCCCGCCGCAGCCGCCGCAACTGCTGGATAAAGACGTCACACCCCGGCCCCCATACCTGAGGTGCCAGCCGCTGGTCGGCAATATCCTCCAGGGTGAGGCCGTGACAACCGGCCAGCGGATGCAATGGCGAGGCGATAGCGATAATGGGGGAGCAACAGAGCAGCTCCATCTGCAGGCCCGCAACCGGCGGGCGCTTGAGCACAAAGCCGATATCGGCCTCCCCGGTCAGCAGCGACTGCATGATCTCGCCGGAGTGATCCGTGGTGCAGCGGATCTCAAACGGCTCATCCACCAGCTCCATCAATAGCGAGCCAAACACCACCGAAGTGAGGGATGGCAAGCTGGAGAGACGGATACAAGGCAGCGCAGGCGCCCCCTGCAGTGCCAGCCGCCCTTCGCTCAGGATCGCTAGCGCAGAGCGGGCCGATGGCAGAAACTCCTCGCAGGCACGGGTCGGCGTCACGCCGCGCCGATGACGCTGAAACAGCGGCGCCCCGAGGTTCTCCTCCAGCTGGGCAATCCGCTGACTCACCAGCGGCTGTGACCAGCCACGAATGGCCGCCGCCTGACTGAAGCTGCCCAGCTCGGCCACATCCAGCAGCAGTTGCAGATCGTCCAGATCCATAGACATAAATAATCCTGATATAAAATATAGGTAGTTGTCGTCTACCACTATATCTAAACCCTCTCCAGAATGAAGGTATCTGTGAATGAGAGGGCGTTATGGTCGATAGGGCGAGGTTTTGGGGACGCTGGTTTCTGGCGCTGGATACCACACTGGTGATCCTGGGTTTCTTTGTGGTGATGCCGATGATCAGCCTGCGCTTCGTCGATCAACTCGGCTGGGCGGCCGGTCTGGTGGGGCTGGCCCTCGGCCTGCGCCAGCTGACCCAGCAGGGGCTGGGGATCTTTGGCGGCTCGCTTGCCGACCGTTTCGGCGCCCGCCCGCTCATCGTCACCGGCATGTTGCTGCGCGCCGTCGGCTTTGCCACCCTGGCCTGGGCCGACAGCGGCGCCATGCTGATCTTCTCCTGCTTCCTCTCGGGTCTGGGCGGTTGCCTGTTCGACCCGCCACGGGCCGCACTGGTGATCAAATTTACCCGTCCCCATGAGCGGGGCCGCTTTATCTCCCTGCTGATGATGCTGGAGAGCGCGGGAGCCGTCACCGGTGCGCTGCTCGGCAGCTGGCTGCTGCGTTTTGACTTCACCTACGTCTGCCTGCTGGGCGCCGGACTCTTCACGCTGGCGGCCCTGTGCAACTGGACCCTGCTGCCCGCCTACCGCCTCTCGGTCAAACCGACTCCGATGCGGGAAGGGTTGGGGCAGGTGCTGGCGGATCGCGCCTTCTGCCGACTGGTGCTGATCTTAAGCGGCTACTACATGCTGTGGGTACAGGTGATGCTGATTTTCCCCATTCTGGTCAAGCAGCTCTCCGGCACCACCACGGCGGTGGGCTGGATGTACAGCCTGGAAACGGCGCTGTCACTGGCGCTGCTCTACCCTATTGCCCGTTTCAGCGAACGGCGCTATCGGCTGGAGAGCCGACTGATGGCAGGTATCCTGCTGATGACGGTGGGGATAGGGCTGGTCGCCTTCGTCAGCACCCTCTCCGGCATCTTCGTGCTGCTGGCCTGCTTCTATCTGGGGATCATCATCTGCGAACCGGCCCGGGAGACCCTGATGACCCGGCTGGCCAACCCCACAGCCCGCGGCAGCTACATGGGCTTCAGCCGCCTCGGACTGGCGCTGGGGGGCATGACCGGCTATGTGGGCGGCGGCTCCCTCTATGACTTCTCGCTGCAACAGGGACAACCGGCCCTCCCCTGGCTGGTGCTGGGCACCATAGGCGTTGCCACCATGTTGCTGCTCGCCCGCTGCTTCTCCCGCCGCCCGGAGCTGGCTATCAGAGCCGCCGCCTGACGCTCCCCCTGCCTACGGCAGCCCCGCCAACGGTGCTGCCGCTCACCCCATATTCTGCAAGTCATCACAGCAAAAGGTTGCGAATTACAACTTTTACGCTATTTTAGTTGTCATGCACAACTAAAAAGGAACCCACGATATGGATCCCCGTCCCCTGCGCGCCCTGTCGCGCGATCTGGTTCGCGAACTCGGCATGCTCTCCCAGCAGTGCGGCAATCTGGCCCTCACCCCCATCGAGGCTCACCTGCTGATCGAGCTGGAAAACGCCCCGGCCACCAACCAGCAGCTGGCAGAAAAGCTGCACATCGACAAATCCAACGCCAGCCGTCCGCTGGCGCGCCTCGCCGAGCGGGAGCTCATCAGCTGGCACCCGCACCCCTCCGATGGGCGCAGCAAGGAGGCCCGCCTCACCGTCAACGGTCAGGGGATGCTGCTGGAGTTGCACCGGGAGATGGACGGGGCGATGGAAGAGATGCTGGCGCAGTTGAGCCTGCCCGAGCGGGAGCAGCTGTGGCAAGGGCTGCGGCTCTATCGCAGCGCCCTCTCCCGCGCCCGTCGCCAGCGGGGCTACCAGATCCGCCCCATCACGGCGGCGGACAATGCCCAGATCGCCTTGGTGATCCGCGCCGTCTCGGCCGAATATGGCCTCACCGCAGACAAGGGCTATGGGGTCTCGGATCCCAATCTCGACACCCTCTCCCAGAGCTATCAGGGGGAGAAGAGTCGCTACTGGGTCATCGAAGGGCCGGACGGTTCCATCCTCGGCGGTGGTGGTATCGCACCATTGGCGGGAGAAGAGGGAGTCTGCGAGCTGCAAAAGATGTACTTTATGCCCGCCCTGCGCGGACTGGGCCTTGGCAAGCGGCTGGTGTTGCAGGCACTGGATGCCGCTCGCGGTTTGGGCTATCGCCGCTGCTATCTGGAGACCACAGAGGTACTGCGCGAGGCTACCAGCCTGTACGAATCACTGGGCTTTGAACACCTGCCCGGCCCCCTTGGCTGCACCGGCCACGGGGATTGCGAGATCTGCATGGTACTGCCACTGGGGTAGCCCCCCCTCATCCCCAACCCTTCTCCCGCAAGGGGAGAAGGGGGCAAAAACACTTCCGTGATCTTTCAAGCAGACCTCTGATGATTCCCTCTCCCTCCGGGAGAGGGCTAGGGTGAGGGCTGCTTGCGACTGGTATCTGCTGAACCATTCCCCCCTGCATCCCTCCTTAAACAGGCAAACGGTACAAAACAAGAGACCCCGCCGAAGCGGGGTCTCTTTGATTATCTGCCAATAAGCAAACCAGCGGTGATCAGTGCTCGCGAGTCTGGCGGAACTCCACGTCGGGGTGACGCTCCTGGGCCAGGCGCAGGTTGACCATGGTCGGCGCGATATAGGTGAGGTTGTCACCGCCATCGAGGGCCAGGTTGACCTCGTTCTTGCGCTTGAACTCTTCAAACTTCTTGACGTCGGTCCCTTCCACCCAGCGGGCGGTGGAGACGTTGACCGCCTCGTAGATGGCCTCGACGTTGTACTCGCTCTTCAGACGAGAAACCACCACGTCAAACTGCAGCACACCGACCGCGCCGACGATGAGATCGTTGCTGATCAGCGGACGGAACACCTGCACCGCGCCCTCTTCCGAGAGCTGCACCAGCCCCTTGAGCAGCTGCTTCTGCTTGAGCGGATCGCGCAGGCGGATGCGGCGGAACAGTTCCGGCGCAAAGTTCGGGATACCGGTGAACTTGAGATCTTCACCCTGGGTGAAGGTGTCGCCGATCTGGATGGTACCGTGGTTGTGCAGACCGATGATGTCACCGGCGAAGGCGTCTTCCGCCTGCTCACGGTCACCGGCCATAAAGGTCACGGCGTCGGAGATGTTCACATCCTTGCCGATACGCACGTGGCGCATCTTCATGCCCTTGCTGTAAGTACCTGACACGATACGCATAAAAGCGATTCGGTCACGGTGCTTCGGATCCATGTTTGCCTGGATCTTGAACACGAAGCCGGAGAACTTCTCCTCGGTCGCTACCACTTCGCGGCTCTCGGCCTTGCGCGGCATGGGAGACGGCGCCCAGTCAGTCAGGCCATCCAGCATGTGGTCAACACCGAAGTTACCCAGTGCGGTACCGAAGAAGACCGGGGTCATCTCGCCAGCGATAAAGGCATCGTGATCGAACTCGGGAGAGGCGCCCTGCACCAGCTCCAGCTCGTCACGCAGCTGCTGGGCCAGATCTTCGCCGACGGCGGCATCCAGATCCGGGTTGTTCAGCCCCTTGACCACCCGCTTCTCCTGGATGGTGTGGCCCTGACCGCTCTGATAGAGATAGGTCTCATCCTTGTAGAGGTGATAGACACCCTTGAAGGATTTGCCGCAGCCGATAGGCCAGGTGATGGGGGCGCACATGATCTTCAGCTCGCGCTCCACCTCGTCCATCACTTCCATCGGATCGCGCACTTCGCGGTCCAGCTTGTTCATGAAGGTGAGGATGGGGGTATCACGCAGACGGGTCACTTCCATCAGCTTGCGGGTCCGGTCTTCAACACCCTTGGCGGCGTCGATGACCATCAGGCAGCAGTCGACCGCGGTCAGGGTACGGTAGGTATCTTCGGAGAAGTCCTCGTGACCCGGGGTGTCGAGCAGGTTGACCAGACAATCGGCATAGGGGAACTGCATCACCGAGGTGGTGATGGAGATACCACGCTGCTTCTCCATCTCCATCCAGTCGGATTTGGCGTGCTGGCCCGAGCCACGGCCCTTGACGGTACCGGCGCGCTGAATGGCCTGTCCGAACAACAGGACTTTCTCGGTGATGGTGGTTTTACCCGCATCCGGGTGCGAAATGATCGCAAAAGTGCGTCTCTTGGAGACTTCACTCAGAAATTCAGCTGACATAATTCAACGTTCTTCTATTGAGCGGTGGCATCAGCCACCGTGGGAATAAATCCGGAATGCCGCTCACGGCACATGTATACGCAACGAAAGCCACGCCAGCTGGCGTATTGCCAACCTGGTGGAGAGAGGGAGGAGGGTTGCGTTACATGGGTCTTCTCGCCTGAGTCAAAGCAAAATTGCGCGACATTATACCCGCGCGAGTGAAAAATACCCAGCCTGACAATAGATGATAATTTGGCCGCTCCTCCGTTCCACTGGTTCCAACTGAACAGAAAATCAAACACTCCGAATCGGATGGCAGCATCCGGACCACGTGGACTTGGCCCCCTCCTCATGCCAGCAACAACCACTCTTGATAAATTTTCATACTTGGACTTTCCCTACCCAGCTACAAATATGTAAATCGTATCTACATAATGGAGAGGTCATTACATGAAACATTCCACCCTGCACAATCAACAGATCGTCATTATCGGTGGTACCTCGGGTCTTGGCCTGGCCACCGCCCAACAAGCGATCGAGCAAGGCGCCAAGGTCATTATCGGCGGTTCCAACCGTGAGCAGCTTGCCACTGCGCTGGCTGAACTGGGCGCAAATGCCAGTGGCCATCAACTGGATATTCTCGACGTCGACTCCGTCAATCACTTTTTCAACCAACTGGATTCGCTGGATCATCTCGTCATCACCGCCGCAGTCATGCGACCAAGCAGCTTTCTCACCGCTGCCATCGAGGATTTGAAAATCAACATGGACAGCCGCTTCTGGGGAAGTGTTCATGCGATCCGCGCCGCAGCACCCAAACTGTCCGAACGCGGCTCCATCGTGCTCACGTCCGGGATGGTGACGCGCCGCCCACAACTAGGTAAGGCACTCCCTGCCGTTGCAGCTGGCGCGGTTGAAACGCTGGCTCACAGTCTGGTTACCGAGCTGACCCCTCGTCGGATCAACGTCATCAACCCGGGCCCCATGCGCACTCCCATGCTGCTTAAAGCACTGGGCAATGACCCACAAAAAGTGGCAGCCGTGGCGCAAAGCCTGCCGTTGAAACGCTTGGGAGAGGGAGAAGATTATGCGCAGGCCGCACTGTTCCTGATGAGCAATAACAACATGAATGGTGAGGTGCTTCACCTCAATGGCGGCAGCGCCTGGGCATAACGCCCTTCTGACGGTCTTCTGCGCTCGTGCTTGCCAATCTGCCATCTCAGGCAAGAACGAGCGCAGGGGACGAGCATCATCGCCGTATCAGTGTGCTCCCGAATAGCGATGACACCCTGATGAATGACAATACCCAGCCCGTCAGTTATCTGTTTCCACCCGGTTGCGCCCCGCCTCTTTCGCACGATACAGCGCATTGTCGGCACGCTGGATCAAGGCCGCCAGATCCTGATCATCGTCTCGCAGAGAGGCACATCCGATACTGATGGTTACCGGGTACGACATGCCGGGCAGCGCCCGGTTGGCGACCGAGTGACGGATCCGCTCAGCCACCCGGCACGCCTCTTCAAGGCTGGTATCCGGCAGCAGGATCAAGAACTCCTCTCCGCCGGTACGTCCCAACTGATCCTGGTGCCGCAGCTGACGATCTGCCGCTCGAGAGACCCATTGCAGCACCCTGTCTCCCTGGTGATGGCCCAGGGTATCGTTGATCCGCTTGAAGTGATCGATATCGAACACCAGCAGGCAAAATGGCGTGCCCTGCCTGCGAGCCTGCGCCAGCATATCGCTGCCCTGCCGTAGCACGCGACGGCGGTTGTTGATGCCGGTCAGCTCATCGGTAAAGGCCAGACGACGCATCCGACGGTTGCGATCAAGCAGCCACCCCATCGTCAGCAGCGCCAGTACCCCGCAAAGCACCATCACCACCAGCAGCCAGAAACGACGCTCCTTGACCTGCTCCAGCTCCTGCTGCTGCAACTGCTGCTCGATTCTCAGTCGTGCATTATCGCCTTCTTGACGGGCCAGTTCGAACTCGCCGCGAACCCAGGCAATGCTTTGCTCCCGTAACAGTTGAGCGAGGAGCTGTTCTTGCGTCAGGTTATCCCGCTGGGCAGCCAACGCCGCAGGATAGTTATGCAACGCCTCCTGTGCCTCAGCACGCAATGCATACAACGTGGTAAGAAACAGTACATAGCCCTTCGCCTTGAGAATGGGCTCAACTCGCTCCAGCGACTGCAGCGCTTGTTCCGGTTGCCCAGCCTGCAGCTGCCACTTGGCTCTCACCAACTCTACACGGCCATAAAGCACGGGATCCACATCTGCCAACAAGACTTTGCTAGCCGCATCCAACAAACTCTTTGCTTCATCGGGGTTACCCAGCCCGAGCAGGGCCTCGGCCTTCATTATCTGACGAGCAGCATGCTCAATCCGATACCGGATCTGACGGTAGTATGCAGAGCTGAGCTCAAGTTCAGCCAAGGCATCCTGATAACGTTCGGTCCGCAGGTAGATAAGAGCAAGTTGATCGCTAAGTCTGGCCATGCCGAAGCGATCACTGCTGACGATAAAGTACGGACGAAGCGGCGCCAAAGCAGTAAATGCATCGGTATAAAGGCCCATACGACGAAATGCTGCTGCAATCTCCAGCTGGACGTGCTGAGACCATGATATCAATCCGAGCCGTTCATAAATGGTGTGCGCCCTAGTAAGATCGACCAACCCTTGGCCTGCCGCGCCGTGAAACGACAACATAGCGCCACGGTGAGAGAGAGCCTGAGCTTCCAGCTTTGGCTCGTGGGCCACCCTGGCCCGTTGCAACCCCTCATCGTAGTCCTTACGGGCATGTGCCACATCACCCAGTAGCTGATTGAACCAACCACGACAGATGGTCAGGTCTGCCATAGCAACGCCATCCTGCTGCTGATACGCCAGCAACAATTGGGCATTGGCATAGGTAACAGCCGCACTGGACTTCTGCATGTCATCGGCAGATTGTGCCCAACAGGTCAAACGCCTGATCCGCATCAGCTGCGATTGTGAATAAGAATCCCCCTCCAGCAATAACTGGTTAAGTCGCTCGCTCTGTAACTCTATAAGCTGGTAGGTTCGCTCCATCTCATCAAGCACCCCTTCCAGCTGGGCAGGAGCCAAAGGATAAGCCGCAAGCCTGAACGCTGCCAACAAAAGCAGTACAGCGAGATGACGCATAAACTCTCCGGATAAAAGGGGCAATCCGATACTACATGACTATTGTTATTGTTCCCTTCTGCCACCACCGTTGTAAAGGGAAGCGCCACCGCAGGAAGCCCAAAGATATGTCCACCGGACCCACAGTAGCGAATCATCGTCGAGTCAGGGTGAGCGCCGGCCGAATCAGGGAGGGGGAAAATCGCAATCAGATGCCCAACTTGTGTTCTCTATATCGTCACAGATGCTGCCAGCGCCGCAGCAGCCGGCCGCGCAGGCCGCAATCGAGCAGCCAGCTGTTGTCAAATACCCGCAGCAGCGCCTGCTTGGCGTGGCGGGACATGGCGACGGCGTGAAAACGGGTCTGGCGCTGGCGATAGCGGTTCATCTGATCGAGCAGGGGATGGGGCAAGCTTTGGGCGATAAAGTCGGAGATGACCAGCACATCCGCCTTGGCAAAGGCGGGATCATCGAGCTTGGCCAGCGCTTTTTCCAGGCAGGGCACCAGATCGGTACCGCCGTGAAAACTCATGGAGAGGAAGCGCTCCGCCTTGTCCAGACCGGTATCTGCGGTGATCTCGAGGGTCGCCACCTCGGTAGAGAAGAGCATCAGGTAGCAGCCGCGCTTCTCATCCATAGCCACCTTGAGCAACGCCAGAAAGAGTGCCTTGGCACACTCCTCGGGATAGCCCCCCATGGAACCGGAGGTATCGACGCAGACGATAAAGGGGCCTCGCTGCTGCAACTGCTGGCCACCCTGCTCCGGGGTGCGCAGCATGATGCGCTGGCGCGGCAAGGTGCCACGTGACTGATAGCTGAGCAGGCGCCGCTCCAGATAGCGGCGATAGAACTCCAGCTCCAGCTCCGGCAGCCCCAGCATCACAGCTTCACTTGGCAGCAGCCGCATCAGATCGTTCGCCTGATGGATGCCCACCAGATCGTCCGGCACATCGTCGCTGGGTGCTGGCTCCAGCTCCAGCACCTGCACCGGCGGCACAGGTTGCTCCTGCGCCCGCCGATCCCGCTCGCTGCGCCCGAGCAGGCCGGCAATCTCCGCCAGCAAGGGTTCGCGCTGCAACATGCGGGCATACTGCTTGACCAGCACCAGACTGCGCTTGTGCCAGTGCCCCTGTGCCAGATCCCACAGGCCACCAGCCGAGATTTTGTTGGGATCGAGGGCATCGGCCAGAGTGCGGCTCGCCAGCAGCTGATCTTCAATCTCCTGGCGCTGCTTCTCCCGCTCCGCTTCGGCGATCTGCTGCTGCAGTTGCAGCAAGCTTCCCACCAGACTGGCGCGCCACTTGTCGATAAAGAGCTGGCGCAGCCCCTCGGTGGGGTGGGCCGTCAGCTGACGCACCAAGGATCGGGCCTCACCGGCGAAGGGGCTGTACTGCTCCAGCGACTCCAGTAGGCCGGGCAGGCGACCAATCAGCTCGGTCATCGGCAGTTGCCGGTGCGCCTGATAGAGCAAGTACTCCTGCTCCAACGCCACCGGCACCGGCTTGTGACGGATCTCCTCACCAAGCTGCTCGCCCCAACTCTGCAGGCGCTTTTTCAGCAGCTTGCCCTGTAGCGGGGAGCGTTTGATAAATTCGGAAATCTTGGGTGAGGCCGCCAGCAGCGCCACCACCTCTCCCGCCAGCTCACCCTCTCCCATGAGAAGGCCCAGATCCAGCATGCCGATCTCAAGCATGAGCGCTCCTTACTCGTCCAGCCTTGGCAACCGCTCGCGCCACTGGGTCAGCTCGCTACGCAGCAGTTCGAGATCCCGGTTCAGCACGAAGAAGCTGTCTTCCACCTGCTGCAGCCAGCGCTGGGCGATAAAGAGGTGTTGCTGGTGACGCTCGAACAGGCTGCGCTGCTGCTTGAGTATCTGCATCACCTTGCCGACCTGAACCAGCTGCTCGTCGAGTGACTGCAACCAGGGCGCCAGCACCACCTCGGGGATGGCGTTGCGCTCCATTAGCACCAACGGGATCTGCTGGCGCTGGATATCGAGCACCTGCAGCCGCAGCTCATCGTCCAGCACCAGCTCGTAATGCCCCTCTTTCGGGTTGCCGAACTCATAACCCACCAGCGCCTCACCGGTGGGATGCCAATGGGAGAGCAAGGTGCGATCGAACACCAGGGTGCGGGTGAGCCGTTCAGGATCGCCGCCATCCAGCGGCGCCGGGGTGAGCAGATGGAAGTGCACCTGCTTGCCAAAGGGTCTGGCATTGGCGAGCGGGATCTCGATACCCCGGGCCCGCCGGCCAAACCACTGGTTGCGTTGGCGGGCCTTTGTGCAAAGGCGTTGGGCCACGCTCTGTTTGAGCTGTTTGAACTGATCCCGCAACGCCAGCAGCTGACGGGTCATCGCCAGTTGCTGATAGCCGTAAAGGCGGGAGAATTCGGTCATCATCTCCAGCAGGGCGGTGCGGGACTCCTCGTCATGCCAGAGACAATCCTTGAACAGCAGCAGATCTACCGGTGCGACCTCATCGCGGCCATTGAAGAAGGCACTCGCCTTGATGAGCCGTACCGCCTTCTTCCAGCGGCGATCCGACACATAACAGCGATGGGCCAGCTGGCTGTCGAGCTGCTGGCGCAGCTGATAGATGAGCTCGAAACAGGCATCCGGCAGGCGCACCTGTTCAATCTGGCTCTGCCACTGCTCGTACTCATCCCCCCGGATCTGCAGGGATTCCGGCAGGTTCTGGTGAGCGTGGCCATCGCTGGCCAGCATGGATTGAAAATTGGCTTTCTCCTGTACCCGATCCATCCAGATCCGCACCAGCATCCGGTCGTAGAGCGCTTCCAGCCCGCTGTCTGGCGCCGGCAGCTCGTTGGAGGCAGTCACCAGCAAGCGCATCGGGATGGGGTGCTGGCTGTCGCCGTTGCGAAACTGCCGCTCGTTGATGGCGGTGAGTAGGGTGTTGAGAATGGCAGGGCCCGCCTTCCAGATCTCATCGAGGAATACCACTTCGGCCTCTGGCAGATAACCTGTGGTGAGGCGCAGATATTTGCCATCCTCTTTCAGCGCCTGAATGGAGAGGGGGCCAAACACCTCCTCCGGCGTACTGAAACGGGTCATCAGGTATTCAAAGTGGCGGGCGTCGTGAAAGGCCAGCTTGAGGCGACGGGCAATCAGGCTCTTGGCGATACCGGGCGGCCCCAGCAAGAAGACACTCTCGCCACTGAGGGCAGCCAGCAGACCGAGGCGCAGGGCATCCTGTCGTTCGTAGAGTCCCTCACCGAGGGCGGCCAGCAGCCGGGGCAAGCGCTCCTGGATGGGAATAAGACGCGCAGGGTTCTGGGCTTGAGCTAAAGACGACATAGAGAGTGTTCCGAAGCTGGGATGATGTTAGCCCCAAGGCGCGATATCCATTTGCTCGACCTTGGGTTTTGTCTTGTTATGATGTTTATTCTGGTATCTCTTGCCGCACAATACCCGCCTCTGGCAGGAAAAAACGCAAAGGCAGTGCGATACCGTATCGGCAGCGTGCTGCGCCCATGCATAGCCAGTGTCGTGATGGCACCATGCCCGCATGCGCCAGATGATGCGTTGCAAAGGGTGCAGCAAAAGCGGTTCGAGTGTACCCTGCGCAACACAATTTTCCCCAATGCAGATCAAGAGTGAGTCGCCTCAAATGCAAGATCCCGTTCGTCAGAGCATGTTGGCCCGCATGGGCATTCAAAGCTGGCAACTGCGTCGTCCGGCATTGCTGGGCACAGCTCCCGCTCCCGAGCTTGCGCAAGATACCGTGCAGCCCGACCAGACAGCACCGGCCACCCGCGCTCCGCTGCCCAGCGGCAAACTCTGGCTGCTGGCGCCTCAGCTGCCTGCCACCACGCTGCTGGCGGATATCTGCCAGTTGCTCGGCATGACCCCCGACGAGGTCTCACTGCTCAGCGAGCTGCCGCCTGCCGATCTACAATCGGCGGGCGCCTCCCCTCTGCTCTGGCTGACGGAAGCCAACTCCGAGCGGCCAAATGCGCTGATCTGCCCGCTCACCCCCAGCGCCGCGCAAAAGCGCGCCCTGTGGCAACAGCTGCGCCAGCACCTTGCGGCCAACGCGGCGTGATCCTGCATCATGCCGCCAAGACCCACTGTGATGCTGCTCTTTTTACCTGATTTTACAAATGCCGCCTCTGCAACCTCTGCTAACCACAGTGCCCAACATCTTGCCATCCGGAGCCCCCATGCCTGAGTTTCGTCCCCTGCTCGAGAGCGATTTCGACCTTGTCTACCCCATCGAGCAAGCCGCTCACAAGGAGCCGTGGAGTGAGGCCAACCTGTTCTCCTGCTTCGGCCCTCGCTATCTCAACGGCTTGATGCTGGTCGATGGTTCCCCGGCGGGCTTCTATATCTCGGATCTGGTGGCCGGTGACAGCTCGCTGATGAACATCTGCGTGCATCCGGCGTTTCAGGGCAAGGGGTTGGGACGAGCGCTGTTGCAGGCCTATCTGGCGCGCAGCAAGCAAGCCGGGGCAGAGGCCTGGTTTCTCGAGGTACGGGCCGGTAACCAGACCGCCATCAACCTCTACGAGAGCGCCGGTTTTGCCGAATATTGCCGCCGCGCCGACTACTACGGCACCGGCAACGACAGGGAAGATGCGGTGCTGATGTCGCGATTGTTCGATTTCGGCTGATCCAGCCTGTTCGTCGCGCCCAAGCCTTTTGTCCCCCTCAATCGAGGGGGGCATTGTCCAGTGCGGGATCCTGCAAGGCAAGCGTAGTGTGCACTACCGCCTCGAATCCGGCACCGGAGAGCGGCATATAGAAGCCACGCTGCCAGGTTTTTCCCGGCATCCAGATCTGGTCGATATCCACCACTATCTTGATGGGTCTGAGGGGCTGGCCCGGCTGTTGAATATAGATGCCTGGCGGCGTGGCGACCTTGGGAAAGCGGCGCAGGATCTGCTCGCTGCCATCCCCCTTGCCCGGGTTGAGCCGCACTTTCACCAACCGGGCAAGCGGGCCAGCCATCTCCTTGCTCTGCCAGAATTTCTTCTCCAGATCGCCGCAGCGGCGGCACTTGGGGGTCTCCAGCACATAGAGCAGCGGATAGCCCAACGCCAGCGCCTGTTGCTGCGCCTGCTGATACCCCTCGGCCCCCTGATACCAGGGATTGGCGGGCCCCTGTGATGACGTTCCGGCAAAGAACCAAAACGCAGCGCCCCCCACCACCATCAGCCCGACCGCGGCCAACGCCCCTTTCACCCACAGATTCATATCGTTAACCCTCTCTCTGCCTCCTAGCAGTATCGGCCAGTCTGCGCAAAGGGAGAGCTATTTGCGCTCTTTGTGATCCAAGACAAACAGCGAACACTTGTAAGCTGTAATGTTGGAGTTTAAACTCTAGCCCGATTTTTAGTGCCCTCGCGGGCGTACAACTGTAATTAAAGGATGTTTAACTGATGCCGAAGCTTCATCTGGTTCGACTGATGCGTGAACGTATTGCCCAGCTTGGCAACAAGGCTGCCCTGCGGGTTCAGCAAGATGGCCAGTGGCGCGCCATCGGCTGGCGTACTCTGGGCCAGGCCATGGACTACTGCGCACAGGCGCTGATCCGGGCCGGCCACCAGCCAACCGAAATGGTCGGCATCTATGCCCGCAACATGCCGGAGTGGACCCAGGCCGACCTCGGCATCCTTGCCGCCCGCGGTGTCAGCGTCCCTATCTATCCCACCAGCACGCTCGATCAGCTGCGCTACATCGTCAAAGATGCCGGCATCAAGGTGCTGTTCGTTGGCGAACAACCTCAGTTCGATCAGGCGCTGCAACTGATTGAAAGCGGCGAGATCCGCCAGCTCATCGCCCTCGATGGCAACGTCAATCTGCGCGGCTGCGAGCAGGCGAGTCACTTCCAGACATTTCTGGTCTCCGGCAACCATCAGCCCAGCGAGCAGGAGCTGCGCGAGCGGGAAACCCAGTACCGGATGGATGATCTGCTGACCCTGATCTACACCTCCGGCACCACAGGCGAGCCCAAGGGGGTCATGCTCGACTTCAGCAACATCGCCGCCTGTTTCGAGATGCACAACAGCCGCCTCGACCTCAATCAGCAGGATGTGTCGCTCTGCATGCTGCCACTCAGCCACGTGTTCGAGCGGGCCTGGAGCTACTACGTGCTCTACTGTGGTGCCGAGAACGTCTATATCCGCGATCCGCAGAAGGTGATGGATGTGATTGGCGAGGTGCAGCCGACCGTGATGTGCGCTGTGCCGCGCCTCTACGAGAAGGCCTACGCCATGATCCAGGCCAAAGTCGCTCAGGCTCCGGCTCTGCGCCGCGCCCTGTTTGGCTGGGCGACCAAGGTCGGCAAGCAGATGGTTGCAACCCGTCAGGCTGGCAAGTCCGCCTCCCCCCTGCTCTACGGCCAGCTCTGGCTCGCCGAGCGACTGGTGTTTCGCAAGCTGCGCGCCCGTTTTGGCGGTCGTACCCGCTTCCTGCCGGTGGCAGGCGCCCGTCTTGCCGACGATGTGAACCTCTTCTTCCAGGCGATGGGACTCAACCTCAAGTACGGCTACGGCATGACCGAGACCACCGCCACCGTCTGCTGCTACGAAGACAGCCAGTTCAAGCTCGGCTCCATTGGCACGGCACTGAACGGCATCGAGGTGAAGCTGGGTGAGAACAACGAACTGCTGGTGCGCTCCCCCACCGTAATGCGCGGCTACTACAACAAGCCGGACGCGACCGCCGAGGTGATGACCGAGGATGGCTTCCTGCGTACCGGCGATGCCGGTGAGCTCGACAGCCAGGGCAATATCTACTTCACCGAACGTCTCAAGGAGCTGATGAAGACCTCCAACGGCAAATACGTGGCTCCGCAACTGGTGGAAGGGACCATCGGCAAGGATCGCTTTATCGAGCAGATCGCCATCGTCGCCGATGCCCGCCACTTCGTCTCGGCGTTGATCGTCCCCTGCTTCGAGTCGCTGGAGGAGTACGCTCGTTCCATCAACCTGCAGTACCAGTGCAAGACCGAGCTGCTGCGCCACTCCCGGGTGATGGAGTTCTTCGAAGCCCGCATCGCCGATCTGCAAAAAGAGCTGGCCAAGTTCGAGCAGGTGAAGAAGTTCACCCTGCTGCCGAGCGCCTTCTCCATGGAGCTGGGTGAGCTGACCCCCACCATGAAGCTGCGCCGCAAGATCATCGAGGCCAAGTACCAGAGCGAAATCGAGGCCATGTATAACCATGTCTGAGTACAAGCACGTCTGATATCGCTCAGGTTCAGAGAAATAAAAAAGCCGCTCACTCGAGCGGCTTTTTGTTGGCACTTTGGTTGGTACGAACCCGCCTTCAGGCCGTGGTGGTACTGGTACCGAAGTAGTCGGCCAGGAAGTCATCGAACGCCAGACTGTCGCTGCGCTCGCGTTCGCGCTGCTTGGCCAGCGAATCCTTCGCCTCACCGGCAAAGTAGGCCTCATCCCAGTACTGCAGCTCCCCTGCCAGCAGCTCCTCGCGATAACGGGTCGCCAGCTTGTCGCCGTAGCAGCCGTTGTCTTTGCCACTCTCCAGCAGTTCCTTGAGCATGCGAGCTGAGTAGGTGAGCTCTGGGTTGAGCAGCTTCTCGCGGTGCATCGCCAGCGTCTCGCGATAGCGGTTGCGGCCACAGCAGCGATCCAGCAGATCGGCCACCTGAGCCAGCTCGTCGAACAGTTTGAGGCCGTACTCTTTGAGGCCAATGGCATTGCCCTGCTCATCTTCCAGCGTCAGGCCGGGACGACGCCCTTCCAGCACCACCTTGTTCTGGTTGCGGCGGTTGCGGGCAATCTCTTCGTCACTCAGCACCGGAGAGGGGCGCAGCAGGCACCAGACCAGGAACAGATCGAAGAAGCGGATCTGGTCGGCATCGATGCCCAGAGGGGTGAAGGGGTTGACGTCCACGGTACGCAGCTCGATGTATTCGATGCCGCGCTGATCCAGCGCATCCGAGGGCTTCTCGCCGCTGCGCGGGGTGCGCTTGGGGCGGATCGGGGCGTAGAGCTCATTCTCCAGCTGCAACACGTTGTCGTTGAGCTGACGATACTCCCCATCCACCTTGACCCCGATCTTGGCAAAGTCGGGATTGTGGGTATTGATGGCGCGGCGCAGGCTGCTGACATAGGCCGGCAGATTGTCGTGGCTGATCTTGAGCCCAGCCTGGGCGCTGTTGGTATAGCCAAGATCAGAGAGACGCAGCGCGGTGGCGTAAGGTAGATAGAGGGTGCCCTTGCCGGTCTTCTCGAACGGCAGGTTGCTCTTGCGCCCTTTGAGGAAGGATTCGCAGATGGCCGGAGAGGCACCAAACAGATAGGGCACCAGCCAGCCGAAGCGGTAGACGTTGCGAATAAGCCCCATGTACTTGTCGGAGATAAAGCGCTGGCTGCAGCACCCTTCGCACACCAGATCCTGCCACTCGCTCCAGAAGCTGTCTGGCATGGAGAAGTTGAAGTGCACCCCGGCGATCACCTGCATCAGGCTGCCATAGCGGTTCTTCAAACCCTGACGGTAGAGGGTCTTCATCTTGCCGATATTGGAGCTGCCGTACTGGGCCAGCCGGATGCTCTCTTCCCCGCCGACGAAGCAGGGCATGGAGAGCGGCCAAATCCGCTCGTCACCCAGATGCTGAATCACATGGTGATGGATGTCGCCGAGCTGCTCCATCAGGCTGTCGATGGAGTCGGTGGCCGGGGTGATGAACTCCAGCAGACTCTCCGAGTAGTCGGTGGTGATATTGGGGTGGGTCAGGGCCGAGCCCAGCGCCCGGGGATGGTCACTCTGTGCGAGTCGGCCATCCGGCGTGATGCGCAGGCATTCACGTTCGATCCCGCGCCGGATCCCCTTGAGCGCGGTGAGGCGCTCCGGTGATCCCAACGCATTCAGCAACTCGGTGAGCGACAAGCTTGTTGTAGTCATATTCACGGCTCATGTGAGGCCGCCCCATCCGGGGCGGCTCTTGATTTTTATAAAGCGTCAGTTACGGCAACTGCAGCGGATAGATGGGAAGATGAAGCTCCTTCAGGGGTTTTTCAAGCTTTTGCTTGTCTCCCACCACCACGATCACCATGTCGGCCGAATTGAGCCAACGGGCGGCACTGGCCTTCAGCGCCTCGGGCGACACCGTTTTGATCAGGTTGTTCTGGGCCTGCACATAGTCCGGCTTCAGGTCATACATCACCATCTGCAGCAGGAAGCCCGCCTTCTGGCCGAGGGTCTCGTAGGAGAGGGCATCCTGCTGGGAGACCGCGCTGCGCATATAGGCCAGCTCCACCGGTGTCGGGCCGCTCTTGCGGTAGTTGTCCATCTCCTTGAGGAACTGGCGGATGGCATCCACAGTCGCATCGGCCCGCACATTGGCGCCGGTGGCGAAGGTGCCTACCTCGCGGTTAGCGGAGAAACCGGAGCTGGCGCCGTAGGTGTAACCCTTGTCCTCCCGCAGGTTGAGGTTGATGCGGCTGTTGAAGTTACCACCCAGGTTGAAGTTCATCAGCCCGGCGGTGAAGTAATCCCCCGTGGTATCGAACGGCATGGCGCGACGACCAATGCGGATCACCGACTGGGGCGCCCCCGGCTTGTCGACCAGATAGATGCCCGGCTTGGCCTGCTCACCCTTGAGCTTGAGATCCCCCAGGGTTGGCGTGGCCCCCTTCCACTCGGTCAGGAAGCCAAGTTGCTCCTCGATCTGCTTCTGCTCCACATCACCGACCACCACCACTTTGGCGTTGGTGGGGTTGTAGTAGGCCTGATAGAAGTGCTTCACGTCCGCCAGGGTCAGCTTGGCCACATCGGCCGCGACCCCGTCGGTGGGTTGGCCGAGGCGGTTCTGCTTGCCGTAGACCAGCTCGCGGAACGCCTGCCCGGCCAGCCACTCGGGCTGCTGCTGGGCCTGCTGCATCCCTTGCAGCAGCTGCGCCTTGACCCGCTCGAAGTCCGCCTCCCGCATGCCCGGGCGCTCCAGCACCTCGCGCACCAGCGCCAGCGTCTGGGGCAACTTGTCCGCCAGCGAGCTGACGGTGATGAGGTTGTTGTACTGGGCGCTGGAGACATCGATGGAAGATCCCAGCTTTTGCAGCTCGTCGCTCAGCTGAGCCTCGGTCAGGCGCACCGTGCCCTGCCCCATCATGGCGGCGGTCAGATTGGCTAGCCCCAGTTGCCCCTTATCTTCGGCACGAATGCCGCCCGGCAGGGCGATCATGATGGAGACGGCCGGGATCTCGTCACTCTTGGTGCCGATGATCTCGATGTTCTTGTCGAGCTTGCCGTGCCAGATGGCAGGCACCTTGACGCTCACCGCCTCGCTCGCCTTGGGCTGCACGCTGCGATCGAAATTGTCTTTTACCGGTCGTTCGGCCAGCGCTTCGTCATGCTTGCTGTAATCCGGCAGCTCGCGCTTGGCGGGGGTAAAGTTCGGGGTGGCAACCTGCCACTCGGTCTTGCCCTTGGGCACCACGCTCAGCACCACCGCCGGCTTGCCGGCGATGAACTTGTCGTAGGCGGCCTTCACCTGCTCCGGTGTCACCTTGCCGATGGCATCCAGCGTCTTGAACACATAGTTGGGATCCTGGGCAAACACCTGACCCATGGCGAGCTGGCTCACCTTGCCGGAGACGCTGTCCAGCCCCCAGATGGCAGAGGCGCGATACTTGGCGATCGCCTTCTCCAGATCTTCCGGTTTGAGGCCGCGCTGGGCGAACTCGCCGATCACCTTGTCCACCTCCCCCTTGAGGGTCTTGAGGCTGCCATCCTGCGACGGATTGGGGTAGGCGTAGACCGTCAGGGTACAGGCCAGCTCTTCGCAGTAGTGGGACGCCCCCACATCGATCGCCTTGCCGGTTTTCACCAGCGACTGGTAGAGCATGGAGCTGGCGGAACCGCCCAGCACGTCGGCAAACATGTCGAGTGCCGGCTCCTGCGGATCACCAAGGGAGACGGTGGGGTAGCTGATATAGAGCAGCGGCAGGTGCACCTTGTCCTGCAACGTCACGTAGCGGGTCTCGGGCAGAGTCACCGGCTTTGGCGTCGGCTCGGCCACGTCCGGGCCGCGCGGGATGGAGCCGAAGTACTTCTCGATCCACTCGAGGGCCTGCTTGCTGTCAAAGTCGCCGCCCAGAGTCAGGGTGGCGTTGTTGGGGCCATACCAGCGCAGGAAGAACTGCTTGAGGTCGTTCACATCGACCCGGTCGAGATCTTCCACGTAACCGATGGGCTGCCAGGAGTAGGGGTGAGTACGCGGATAGAGCGCCTCCCCCACCTTTTCGCTCACCAGCCCGTACGGCTGGTTGTCGACCCGCTGGGCCCGTTCGTTCTTGACGGTGGCGCGCTGGATCTCGAACTTCTTCTGGCTCACCGCATCGAGCAGGAAGCCCATCCGATCCGCCTCCAGCCAGAGCACTTTTTCCAGCTGGTTGGCAGGCACAGTCTCGTAGTAGTTGGTGCGATCCTTGTTGGTGGTGCCATTCATGTCACCACCGGCCTCGTTGATGATCCGCATATGCTCCTGATCACCGACGTGTTTCGAGCCCTGGAACATCATGTGCTCGAAGAAGTGGGCGAAACCGGACTTGCCCACCTGCTCGCGGGATGAACCGACGTGATAGGTCACATCGAGGTGCACCAGCGGATCGGAGCGGTCGGGAGCCAGGATCACGGTCAGGCCGTTGTCCAGCTTGTACATCTGGTAGGGGATGGCGAGCTTGCCCTCCTCCTTTCCCTGTTCGGCGATCAGGGTCGGTGCCGCCAGCACCGGCAGGGTGAAGCCCAGCAGAATCGTTAAAGGTATGACTTTGTTCACGGTAACCTCGTGAGTGACAAAAACAGGCTAGAAAATGTGACTGGCCAGCAGAAAAACCAGGGCATAACGGAACAATTTGCCGAGCCCGATCAGAATGAGAGAGCGCCAGAAGGAGAGGCGCAGCCAACCTGCCAACAGACAGAGACCATCACCGACCACCGGCGTCCAGGCAAGCAGCAGACACCAGTGACCATGTTGTTTGAGCCAGCCTAAGGCTTTTTGTTCCCCACGGCCTTGAAAATCTTCCGGTTTTTTCTTGAAGGTGGCGAGCCAGCCGAGCCACCAGGTGGTCATGGAGCCGAAGGTATTGCCCAGCGTCGCCCACAGCAGCAGGCTCGCCATGCTCCACTCCCCCTTGGCCGCCATGGCCCCCAGCAGCACTTCGGAGCTGCCGGGCAGCAGGGTGGCGGAGGTGAATGCACTTAAAAAGAGCCACCCCAGCCCCATCTCCATCATCTCGCTCATCCGGGATAGCCGTCGGCCGCAGGCATCCGCAGCAGCAGCTTGCCGCGTACATGGCCCCCTTCGATGGCCTGATGGGCCAGCGCCCCCTCGGCCAGGGGGAATTCACCGGCGAGGGTGACCTTCACCTCCCCCTGACGCAGCAGTATCAACATCTGCCCCAGCTGCTTCTGGTCGGGATGAACCAGCATGCCGACCACCTCGATACCCGCCGCAACCCCTGCATCCTTGATCTGCTGGGCGGTAATGGTGGGCACCGTCACCAGACGGCCACCCGACTTGACGCAGGCCAGCGCCGCCTTGCCGCTCTCGCCGCCTACCAGATCCAGCACCAGATCGACCTGACCGGCCTCTGCCACCACCCGTGCGGGCCAGTTCGCATCATGGTAATCCACCATCCAGCGCGCCCCCAGAGCATGCAGGAAGCCATGGTTGTCGGGGCTGGCGGTAGCCACCACCTCGGCGCCATAGGCGCTGGCAAACTGCACCGCCAGATGGCCGACCCCACCGGCACCGGCGAGGATCAAGACCCGCTGACCGCTCTGGAGGCCGCCGTGCTCAAGCAGCCCCTGCCAGGCGGTGAGACCGGCCAGCGGCAGCGCAGCCCCCTGCTGAAGGCTCACCCCGTCGAGCTTGACCAGCTCGCTCTCGCTTGCCACCACAGACTCCCCGTAGCCACCGGCGGTAAGAGGAAAACCGACCATGCCGCACACCCGATCCCCCTCGACCAGCGAGGTCACACCGGGGCCTACCTTCTCCACCACGCCGGAGACGTCATAACCCGGTGTCCAGGGCAGCTTGTCCTTGTTCTGGGCCGCCGCCCAGCCGAGACCGGCGCGAGTTTTGGCATCGATGGGATTGACCCCCGCAAAGCAGATGCGCACCCGCACTTCGCCATCGGCAGGCACCTTATCGAGGGAAGGGTTGAGCTTGAGTACCGAGGGGTCACCGAATGCGGTAATCTGTAGTTGCGTCATTGCACAATCCATCCTGTTGATTGATCAAGGGTCAACAGAATAACAGCGAGGACACCATGGCTCGAATGTTTCTTATTCCTCTGTTGCTGGCACTGGGGTGGTGGGCGTTTCTGCTCTACTTCCGCATCCCGCTCAAACAGGGGGCCAAGGGGTTTTACTGGATCATCGGCATCGGTGGCGGACTGGCCGCCTTCCTCAGCCTGATGATGGTGCTGACTCACTGAGTGCCACAGCCACTCGATAACGAAAAAGGCCACCGAGTTCCGGTGGCCTTCTCACTATCCGGGTTGCTGCTCCAGCGCCGGATTGAGGTAGTAGTGTCGATTACTCCCCTGTCCCAGCACCCCTTGCGACAGCAGATGGTGGAACACCCGATCCACCTCCTCCAGCGAGAGTGACAGCGCCTGTGCCACCGAGCGCTTGCTGCACTTGAGCTCACCGCTCACCAGCGCACCGCGCACCTGGGCCAGCACTTCGGGGGCGGGCTCGGGGGGCATGATGGGCTCGGGCTGCGCCGCCATCGCCAACGCTGCCTGCGCCTCTCTGCGAGCTTGCTCCTGCTGCCAGCGCCACATCCGGCGAAAGCGGTTCTCCTCGCCGATCAGACTGACGAAAAAGGCACCGAACACATCGAGCAACACCGAGAGGAAGCAGACCAGCAGGAACTGCACCTGACTAATGCTCATCCCCACCCCGTCCGCCAGACTGCTCATCAGCCCCAGCATGGAGGATTGTTCGTTGACCGGCTTGGCATCGCGCTGCTGACGCAGCTCATCCTGCTGCAAGCGCAGCTTGGTGTTGGCATGCTGCAACGAGGAGACGCCGCTGGAGATGCGCTCCAGCTCGATATATTTGCGGGCCGCCTCCTCATTGAGCTGGATCTGCCGCTCGATGCTGGCGATCTGCTCGTCGAAACGGGCCAGCTCCCGCTCGTGGCGCGCCTGCTGGCTCAGCACCGTGTTGGTGGCGCTGTTGATGCCACCGATACTGCCGCCGATGGAGATGGCCGCCAGCACGCTGTAAAACAGCAGCGACCAGAAGGCACCACTCAGATCCCGCCGCGCCTTGCGCTCGCCGTACTCGTACCAGACGTAAAACTTGCCCAATTCGAAGATGATGGCCAAGCCGCCGAACAGCCACTTCATCAGCGGATTGTCATCGATGGAGAGGAACAGCAGCAGGGAGAAGATAATGGAAGCCAGAATGGCCAACCCGGTGAAACTGTATACCGTCGTCAGAGCAAACCACCCCTTGGGGTAGCGCAATGTAGAGGAGTCCTGTGTGGTCATGATGAAGGGGTGTGCTGTGCAGGAAAAGTTGGCTGCCGATTATAGTCGCCAGACTCGCCCAGAGAAGGGCAAATGACTGAATTCCTTCAGATTGGCAACCAGCTGCCCAGAGTGCGACCAAAACGGACAAATCGGCAGCAGAAAAGCGATACAATCCCTCCCTGACTTGATCATGTGGTGAGATGGGGAACAGTTCCGCCCGGGTTCAGCTCCGGTCTGTACACTCATCCACCGTTGCAATTATCCGAGGCCATCATGAACAGTAAGACCACTTTGCTACTCTCCCTTCTTCTGGTTACCGGCAGCGCCGCAGCGACCCAGCAATATCAAGAGAGCAGTGGCTCCGAATTCTCCGTCGATGAGCTTAAATTCAACCTGGACTGGGATGACAAGCAGTTCGGCTGGACCCAGAACGACTGCCTCGACTTGGGGGTCGGCGAAACCGCCCCGGCCGACTGCAGGGCGGTCAAATTCAATCTGGAAGATGAAGAGAACCGCAACCAGCCACCGCAAACCAACCAGATCCCTGCCAACGCGCAGAGTGGCCAATAACAACAGGAGTACCCCTGCGATGACCCAAGCCAAACACAACCCCATTATCCAGCGTGGCGCCCTGCTGCTCTCCCTGCTGATGGCACATGGCATCGCGGTTGCAGCGCCGCCAAGCAAAAATGGCGATGGCATCAAGATCTCCGGTGATGACATCAAGATCAATCTCGACTGGGATGACAAAGAGTACGACTGGTGGCAGGACAACTGTCTGGATCTTGGCATTGGCGACAGCCGGATCAAACTCAACTGCGACAAGATGGATGGCAAGTACCGGGATCACTACAACCGCAGCATCCACAGCGGTAATAACCCCGGGCAAGGTCACGATAAACAGAAAGATAAAAACAAGGGCAACGGCAAGAAGAACTGAACGCCCTCTCCTGATGCAACAGGGGCCTGGCGCCCCTGTGCTGATTGTTTACCAATAATTCTCCGCACTGATATTGCCCGGCGCCCGCCGCAGATTCTTGGCCAACCCCTGCGCCAGCAAGATCTGCTGGGTCTCTTTCACCATCTCCGGATTGCCACAGATAAGCACCTGACTCAGCTTGGGTGAGAACTCCAACCCCACTCGATCCTGCAACTGACCATTGGCAATCGCCGCCGGGATCCGCCCTGCTATTGCATCGGGCCAGGGCTCGCGGCTGACAAAGGGGACATAGCGAAAGCGCTCGCCATATTGCTCGGCAAAGCTGGCGATCAAATCCTGATAGCTCAGCTCTTCGCCTTTGCGCACCCCGTGTACCAGCACCAGATTCTCGAAACGGTTGAACGCCTCGCCATCGGCCAGCATGGAGAGAAAGGGGCCGATGGCAGTGCCGGTCGAGAGCAGCCAGAGATCGCGCCCGGCGGGCACCTCATCCAGCGTCAGAAAGCCGGTGGCCAGAGACTGCACCAGCAAGGTATCGCCCGCTTGCAGCGAGCCGAGGGATGGAGTCAGCTCACCGCTCGGGATCTCGACCAGATAGAACTCGTGATATGGCGCAGAGGGGGGATTGACGAAGGAGTAGGCGCGCTGAATGCGGCGATCGCCCTGCTCGAGGGCCAGCTTGGTGAATTGGCCTGCCTTGTAGGGAGCCAGCTCGGCCGCTACCCGCAGGGAGAACAGAGTGGGTGTCCATTCGATGCGTTCGATGACGCGACCTTCTACCCAAGCCATAAAGATCTCCTCCAATGGAACAGACCTTCACTCTACCCCCGGGCCGGAAAATAAAAAACCCGCGCAAGTACGCGGGTTTTTTCTGCAAAAGCGAATCGCTATTACAGGGCAACAACCTGGATCTGTACGGTTGCTTTAACGTCAGCGTGCAGCTGAACAGCAACTTCGTAGTCACCGGTGTTACGCAGAACGTTGCCCATACGGACTTCGCTCTTGGCAACGGCTACGCCGGCAGCAGTGATGGCTTCAGCCACGTCACGGGTACCGATGGAACCGAACAGCTTGCCTTCGTCGCCAGACTTGGAAGCGATAACCACGGTAGCCAGTTCGGCCAGCTTGGCAGCACGCTCTTCAGCAGCAGCTTTGTTGGCAGCCAGTTTGGCTTCCAGCTCAGCGCGACGAGCACCGAAAGCTTCGATGTTGGCCTTGGTGGCCATAACAGCTTTGCCTTGCGGGATCAGGTAGTTACGGGCATAACCAGATTTCACGGAAACTTGGTCACCCAGACCGCCCAGTTTGGCGATTTTGTCGAGCAGGATAACTTGCATTACCTTTCCTCTATAAATTTCGTTGAGTTAGGCTTAAGTGCCGGGCCGATTCTTACTTGTTGTGCAGATCGGTGTACGGCAGCAGAGCCAGGTAACGAGCACGCTTGATGGCGCGTGCCAGCTGACGCTGATACTTGGCGCGGGTACCGGTGATACGGCTCGGTACGATCTTGCCAGATTCAGTGATGTAGTTTTTCAGAGTAACGATATCTTTGTAGTCGATCTCGGTAACGTTCTCGGCGGTGAAGCGGCAGAACTTACGACGACGGAAATAACGTGCCATGGCCTTTATCCTCTAGTCAGTGATCCAGAATTACTCTTCGGAAGCAGCTTCAGTAGCTTCTTCGCGGCGCTCGTCGTCACGACGGGTGAAGCGCTCTTCTTTGGCCTTGGCCATCGGAGAAACTTCAGTCACGGCGTGCTTGGTGCGCATGATCATGTTGCGGATAACGGCATCGTTGAAGCGGAAGTTGGTTTCCAGCTCATCGATAACGGCTTGCTCTGCTTCTACGTTCATCAGAACGTAGTGGGCTTTGTGCAGTTTGTCGATCGGGTAAGCCAGCTGACGACGGCCCCAATCTTCCAGGCGATGAATGGTACCACCGGAGGTGGTGATGGCGCCGGTGTAACGCTCGATCATGCCGGGAACTTGCTCGCTCTGGTCCGGATGAACCATGAAGACGATTTCGTAATGACGCATTTTAGCTCCTTACGGATTAATTCAGCCTCCGCCCAGGTGCAGCCAGACCTCGGAGGCAAGGAACATAAAGGTGTTTAGTCGCTGCTTTCTAGGGCGGCGTATTGTACGAAATCACATCCCTCACTGCAACTGACTGCCTTAAATGTTTTTCCCGATGGAAATCATCAGAAACAACAATTGATAACAATTATCATTTAGATCTATTCTCTCTCCATATCCTTATGGAGGGTGATGCCATGCAACCCGCACTAACGACTACGATTCCAGCCCGTAAATTCAAACTGACCCTGCTCGGGCCTGCCTTTATCGCCGCCATCGGCTATATCGACCCGGGCAACTTCGCCACCAATATTCAGGCGGGCTCTACCTTTGGCTACCAGTTGCTCTGGGTGGTGGTATGGGCCAACCTGATGGCCATGCTGGTGCAGACCCTCTCGGCCAAACTTGGCATCGTCACCGGCAAGAATCTGGCGGAGCACATCCGCGACCGACTGCCAAAAGCGGCGGTCTGGGCCTACTGGGTGCAGGCAGAGATCATCGCCATGGCCACCGATCTCGCCGAATTTATCGGCGCCGCAGTCGGCTTCAAACTGCTGCTTGGCGTGACCTTGCTTGAAGGGGCCTGCATCACCGCCGTGGTCACCTGGGGGATCCTGATGCTGCAATCCCGTGGTCAGAAACCGCTGGAGTTCGTGGTCGGTGGCCTGCTGCTGTTTGTCGCGGCGGCCTATATCGTCGAGCTGATCTTCTCCCGCCCCCATCTGCCCAGCCTGCTGGAGGGCGCCCTCTTCCCCGGTCTGCCCAATAGCGATGCCGTCTATCTGGCCGCCGGTGTGCTCGGTGCCACAGTGATGCCCCACGTTATCTATCTGCACTCGGCACTGACCCAGCACACGCAGGATCAGGGCTCGGTCAGCCAGCGGCTGCACACCACCCGGGTCGATGTGGCGATTGCCATGACCATCGCTGGCTTCGTCAATCTGGCGATGATGGCGATGGCGGCCGCCGCGTTCCACAGCTCGGGCCACCAGCAGGTAGCAGAGCTGGAATCCGCCTATCAGACCCTCACTCCGCTGCTGGGTCAGGCTGCCGCCACCCTGTTTGGCCTCTCGCTGGTCGCCTCCGGCATCAGCTCTACCGTGGTGGGCACCCTGGCCGGGCAAGTGGTGATGCAGGGCTTTGTCCGCTTTACCATCCCGCTCTGGCTGCGTCGCGCCATCACCATGGCTCCCGCCTTCGTGGTAATCGCTATGGGGCTCAACACCACCGAAATTCTGGTGTTGAGTCAGGTGATCCTGAGCTTTGGCATCGCGCTGGCCCTGATCCCGCTGTTGATGCTGACCGGCGATCGGGCGCTGATGGGGCAACATCGCAACCATCCGGTCACACAAGCCGTCGGCCGCCTTATCGTTGCGCTGGTGATCGGGCTCAATGCCTATCTGCTGGTCGCCATGATCTAGCGAACCGTAAAACCGAGAATAGAGGCTCATTAACTCTGATTAATGAGCCTCTTCGCACTTTGGCGTATGCTGCCGCTTTCTCTTCTCATTTATCGTTGCGGGAGCCTTGCCATGGAACATACCCGAGCCAGCTTCGTACTGGGCCATCATCAAGAGCAGGCCAGCGTGGTCTGCTGCCAGCGCGGTGACACCACGCTGCTGGTCACCGACCTCACCCCCTTTCATCCCCAGAGCCACCTCTGGCCCGATCAGCCGGGGGATGTGGGCCATGTTCGCTGGGAAGGGGGCGAAGCAACCATTGGCCCTTGCCGAATGGGAGCCATCAGCCCGGATGACGAGCTGTTCGTCGATACTGCCATTCCGGTCAAGCGGGGCGCAGAGGGGTGGCGTTTCGTGGTGGTCCACCCGCTGACCGGAGACCACGCGCTGGCCGTTGGTAGCCAGGTCGAATTGCAAGTAGATAGCGCTGCCCGCCACGCCCTGAGCCTTGGCCATAGCGGCTGCCATCTGGCCGCGCTGGCGCTCAATCGAGTACTAACTCCCTACTGGCGCAAGGTGGTAAGCGAGCGTGATGCTCTGGGCCAGCCCGACTTCGACCGTCTGGCTATTCAAAGCTCTCGGGTCGAGCCTTGCGGATCACGGGAGCAGTACCGAATCGGCAAGAGCCTGCGCAAGAAAGGGGTCAACAGCGAGGCGCTGCTGGCAGATCTGGCGCTGATTGAAGAGAAGGTAAACCAGCAGCTGGCCGACTGGATTGCAGCCGGAGGCGAAATCCGCCGCAGCCGCGCTGGCGAGGCGATCATCGATTCCCGTTACTGGCACTGCATGCTGGAAGGCCAGGAGGTGACCATTCCCTGTGGTGGCACCCATGTTGCCTCGCTCGCCGAGTTGGGAGAGGTCAAGGTAGAGCTCACTCAAGTGGAAGAGGGCTTTGCCATGCTGACTCAGGTCACGCCAACCGGCGCCTGAGTCGCAGACTTGACCACTCAGGGCTAACGCCCAAATTGGCAATAGAGAAGTATCGCAAATGAGGGGGCATCATCGTGCCCCTCAACGTCAGTCATGACGGGCCGATGCTTCTCTTTTAACCACTCCCTGATTAGAATGCGCCTCCCACAGGAGGCACATCACCCATGAGTAGTACCCAACTACGCACCACCCCGGATCGACTTCGTTATCTGGTTCTCTACGAAGGCATCGGGCTGACACTGGTCGCACCGCTGATCAGCCAGCTGTTCGGTCAGTGCGTCGCCGAGGTCGGTTCGCTGGCCATCTTCTTCTCCATCGTCGCCACCGCCTGGACCTATGGCTGGAACCTGTTGTTTGACAAGGGGTTACTCAAACTTTGCGGGCGCACCACCAAGCGACCACTGGACCGCTTCCTGCACGCGTTTGGCTATGAGGCGAGCTTTATGATGCTCTCCCTCCCCTGCGTCATGTTCTGGCTCGATTTGGGAGTGTGGGACGCCCTGATGCTGGATCTCGGTTTCGTCGCCTTCTACCTCGTCTACATCATGGTCTTTACCTGGGCCTATGAGCGGATATGGCCGCTGCCATCCAACCCGCAGACGGCATAAGGCCTCAGCCGCAATAAGGCTGACAGAAGGAAAAGTCAGGAAGGACTAATAGGAAGGATGTGAGAATCCCATAAAAACAATGCCAGTCAGCAAGCTGACTGGCATTGGACAAAACAGACTTTCGGACTTACTTGACGGCGTCTTTCAGAGCCTTGCCAGCCACGAATGAAGGCACGTTGGCAGCAGCAATCTGGATCTCTTTACCAGTTTGCGGGTTACGACCGGTGCGGCCTGCGCGGTGGGTGACCTTGAAGGTGCCAAAACCGACCAGTTGCACAGCATCGCCTTCTTTCAAGCTCTGGGTAATACCATTGATGATCTCTTCCAGAGCCACTTTGGCCTGAGCTTTGCTCAGATCTGCTTTGGCGGCAATCGCATCGACAAGTTGAGCTTTGTTCATAACATTTCCTTTATGATCGGGCATTTAGCGCTGGGTCACTCTATGCAAAAAAAAACGCACAGGCAAAGCCTTTATCGAGCCGAACGCGTCAAACGCTGGGGTTTTCATCAAGATCTGCGGAAATAGTCACATTCCACACGCGAAAAACCGTGAGCAGGCCTGAAACCTGCTAGCACGCAGACACAATCCGCTGACTATTTCTTCGCCACTTAACATTATCCCCCCATGGCTATTGACGCTTGCCCAGATTTTCCCTAGTTATAGGTTGTGTCACTGCTCAAACGGCTCGGAATACCGAACAATCGGCCAGCCTTTGCCCCACGGAGGGATAGGGATTATGTTGACGAAACTGGAACAGACCAAGCAGGCGCTGGCAGGCAAGCATAAGGCTATCGACGACTGGCTGGATGCAAGGCAAGCGCTGCTGGTTGGATACATGCAGCTGGCAGGCCTCACTCCGGCGCGGACCAAGCAACGCAGCCTGCCCAAAACAGAAGAGCTGCATCAGTTTTGCGACCGCCTGGTCGACTATGTCAGTGCAGGCCATTTCGAGATCTACCACCACGTCGTCACCGCCTTCGAGCAAGCCAGCGGCGAAACACTGGAGCTGGCCAAGCGCATCTATCCCCATATTCGTAACAGCACTGAATTCGCCCTCGAGTTCAACGACAAATACAGTGATGCCGACGAGGCCCAATTGCTGCTACTGGATGATGACCTCAATGAGTTGGGTCCGGTTCTGGAAGAGCGGTTCAAACAGGAAGATCGCCTGGTCAAGGCGCTTCATGTAGTGGAATCCTTGAGTACCCAGCAAGCCTGAATGCCATTTTCGGAGCAAGTTCAAGATACTGGCAACCAAGGTGGATTACACTCAGAGCAATGACCCTAGCGTCCACACTTATTGCATACAGGAGATGAGCATGTCTGAGCGCCGCCGTTTTGCACGGATCCTCTACTTGACCATGGCAGAACTCACCCAGGGGGAACAGAAGTGGCAGACCCAGCTTGTCGACGTCTCCTTGCAGGGAGCCCTGCTGATCCGCCCCGACGACTGGGAGAGCCGTGACAACAAGGAGTACCAGCTCAGCTTTATCCTGAGCGGGAGCGATATCGAGATCAAAATGCAGGTCGAGCTGACCCACGAAGCCAGCAAGAAGCTGGGTTTCTACTGCCACCACATCGATATCGACAGTGCCACCCATCTCAAGCGGATGATCGAGCTTAACGTCGGCGACGAAGAGCTGCTCCACCGCGAGCTGGAACAACTGCTGAGCGAACATCTGGAACACAGTCAGCCCTGATGGCAGGTTCCAGCCCATAAAAAAGAGCGCCGAGGCGCTCTTTTTTCGTTGTGCGGTTGTCTCGATTGCAATGCTGAGGGATTACAGCGCCTCGAGTGCCTCGGACAGCTTCTTGACCGGCACCACTTCCATCCCTTCGATGGGATGCTTGGGGGCATTGGCGTGCGGCACGATTGCGCGACGAAAACCGTGTTTGGCCGCCTCCTGCAACCGCTCCTGACCGGACGGCACCGGGCGAATTTCACCAGAAAGACCCACTTCGCCGAACACCACCAGATCCTTGGGCAGCGCCTGATCCCGGAAGCTGGAGACCATCGCCAGCAGCAGCGCCAGGTCCGCACTGGTCTCCTCGACCTTGACCCCGCCGACCACGTTGATGAAGACATCCTGATCCGCCATCTGCAACCCGCCGTGACGGTGCAGCACCGCCAGCAACATGGCGAGCCGATTATGATCCATCCCAACCGCCACCCGGCGCGGGTTGGAGAGCTGGGAGTAGTCCACCAGCGCCTGCAACTCCACCAGCAGCGGTCGGGTACCCTCCCAGATCACCATGACGATGGAACCGGGCGCCTGCTCCTGCCCCCGGCTGAGGAAGATGGCGGAGGGGTTGCTCACCTCGCGCATCCCCTGTTCGGTCATGGCAAAGACCCCCAGCTCGTTGACCGCACCGAAGCGGTTCTTGTGGGAACGCAGAGTCCGAAAACGGGAGTCATGGCCACCATCGAGCAGCACAGAGCAGTCGATGCAGTGCTCCAGCACCTTGGGACCAGCCAGACTGCCATCCTTGGTCACATGACCCACCATAAAGATGGCCACATGATTCTGTTTGGCGTAGCGGGTCAGCAGCGCCGCCGCTTCACGCACCTGAGAGACAGAACCGGGGGACGATTGCACATCCGCCACATGCATCACCTGAATGGAGTCGATCACCATGATCTGCGGCTGCTCCTGCTGGGCAATCAGGCAGATCTGCTCGACGCTGGTCTCGGAAAGCATCCGCAGCTTGTCGGTGGGCAGCCCAAGGCGGTTGGCCCGCATCGCGACTTGCTGGAGCGACTCCTCGCCGGTGACATAGAGGGTTTTCATCCGCTCTGCGAGACCACACATGGTCTGCAGCAGCAGGGTCGACTTGCCCGCCCCCGGGTTGCCGCCGATCAAAATGGCTGAGCCTGGCACCACACCGCCACCAAGCACCCGATCCAGCTCCTTGAAACCTGAGGTAAAACGGGGAATTTCGGTGGTGGCGATCTCTGCCAGTGTCTGTACCTGACTGCCGACCGCGCCGGCATAACCGGTGTAACGGGCACTCTTGCCAGCGGGGCTCACCGAGCCGAGGCGCACCTCGGTGATGGTATTCCACTCCTTGCACTCGCTGCATTGACCTTGCCAGCGTGTGAAGTCGGCACCACATTCGGAACAAACATAAGCAGTTTTATTTTTGGCCATTGATAACTCGGGGACAGGATGAATTCCTGCTTGATATACTTGTTTGCGACCGACAGATCAAACCCAGAATCGGAAAAGTGACTTTCCGTGGCAGGAACAAATGGATTCAGAACACCAGCAACATCTGATTGAACAACTCGTCCCCTTGCTGCGGGAGAAAGATTTCGAGGAGATCTTCAACCGCATGACTCAGGAGGAAAACAGCAACAGCCGTTTTCTGATCAAGATGGAGCTCAAGCGCAAGTGCTCCCCCTGCCGCAGGGTCATCGACATGCGCGATGAGCTGGAGGATGAGTGCCTGGTGCATGAGTTTGACGGCATCACTCACTTCATGCCCGCCGATGCGATAGCCCTTTTCCAGTCCCAGTGCTATCTCTACCGCGATATCTATACCCTCGGTGTCTACGAGGCGCTGCAACAGTGGCAAAAACAGCACCACAACGCCCGCGTGGATGGGCAGCTGTCGCCGCCGGCCAGCCCCTTCCGGCAATATGATGTCAACACTATTGCCTTTGCCAGCTACTACGGCCGCCGTCAGGAGCGGATGCACTTCAGCTCGCCGGTGCTGATCAAGTTTCAGGACGGGGAAAAGTTGTTCGCCAAGAGTTCCGATCTCTCGCTGGGTGGCATGCGGGTCTCGGTACCCTATCTGCCTAACTATCACACCGGCACCCAGGTGGAGGTCTTCTTTACCGGACTGGAGCGGGACACCCCCAATCCGGTGCTGCATCAGTCGGTCGGCTATCAGATCCTCGGCGAAGAGAGCAAAGAGGGGAAATACTGGCTGCGACTGGTGCGCTCCGGCGAACAGCCAGCCTTTGATGCCTTCCTCAGCGACTTTATCGACGCCAACAAGATCCGCTATCGGGTCAGCGTCGACTATCTGCTCTCCGCCGCCATCATCAAGGGGTATGAGCAGTTCTACCTGCCGCGGATGACCGGCATGCCGCTCTTCTTCGGCACCGGCGACAGCCCCAATCTCGAGATTGCCCTGCGCACGGAAAACAACCAGCACCTGCTGGAGTATTGGCGCGATGAGAAAAACCGCGATGCTCTCGCGGGGCTTTTCAGCGCAGAGCGGATGAAACGGCTCTGCCCGGCCCCCGGCACCACCACCGAGACCATCATCTACTGCTTTACCCACACGGTGCGCAGCCACATCTACTTCTTCTCCGCCACCGCCGAGGAGCTGCGCCAGAGTGGCCTCACCGCCCTCTTCTTCCAGGTGGGCTCACGCCGCCCCAGCTGGCGAGTCTACAAGTTCACGCTGGAGGCGTGCGATCTGGTCGAGGCGGATGTGGGACAACTGCAGGGGCAGGACAACCCGCAGTTGCAAGACATCCTGCTACTCGAGCGGCTCAAACAGATCGGCTATTGCGGCCTGCTGCAGGAGATCGGCCTGGAGTCCCAGCGGGAAGAGTTCCATCAGGAAGGGGTCAGCAACAACGCCAACGAGCTGCAACGCTTTGGTCACGAGCAGGGGGTTGCCCCGTTCGAGATCGAGACCCTGCACTATGTTCAGCTACGCAAGGAGTCGCGCTACATCCACAAGACCGCGGTCGCCATCCATCACAACGGCAAATCCTGGATCGGCTGGACCCGCGACATCTCGACTCACGGCCTGCAAATCGAGCTGGAAGATGCCTTTATCGGCGAGAAAAACGATGTGGTGACCATCGCCCTGCCCCGCTTGCAGGAGCTCTCCAAGAGCATGGATCTGCAGCGCCTCTCCTACCGGCTGGTCAGCCTCAACATGACCCGCACCGTGCTGCACCTCTGCATCGAAGGGGATTCGGATCGCCATACCGGCCGCCAGTTCTTCAGCCTGTTGATCGAGAGCAACCAGAATAAGCTCAAGGCGGCGCAGGAGCAGCGCCGCTATCGTGGGCTGGCACGGGCACTGCGCAACATCTACACCCACCACCTGTTCAACTCGCCGGTCTACGTCAACAAGCTGAAGGGGGCCCCCAAACCGGCCTCCATCGGCAAGTCTCTGCAACCACGCAGTCTGCAGCGGCTGCTGCAAGCCTGTGCCGAGCTGCCGGAGCAGGAGAACCTCTACCCGCTGTTTCAGGGGGAGTTGCTCAAGGAGCTGCTGATGAACCCGCTGCGTGCCATCGAGCGGGAGGACAAACCGAGAGAAGATGAGGTCTATATCGCCAGCATCCAGACCAAGGCCGGCCTGCCCATCTTCAGCAGCCGGCTGGCCAGCAGCTTTGCCAATGTCAAAGAGAAGCGTCAGTTCATCGAGCTGGCGCAGCAACAGGGGGAGTTCTACTCGGTGCTGGTCGGCATCTCCCGTACCGGACGGCCCGACACCAACTTCATCGCCAACGAGTTGGACTACATCGCCAAGTTCGCCATCCACAAGGCGCGCAAGCTGGAAGAGGAGCTGTGGAGTGTGGTGGGGGTAGGCGAACTGACCGATACCACCCAGGCAACCCTGTTCCGCTTTGGCATCACGCCGCCGCTGAACTGACGATCCGGAAACAGACAAAAATGAAACAGGGCGCTCGAGGCGCCCTGTTTTTTGTCATGCCGCCTGCGGGTTGAGCAGCCAGTCGAGGATCTGGGGGAAGTGATCCTCCTGGGCCTGCGGGGCGGTCAGCATATTGATGTGGTCATAATCGAGGCGGTTGCCGTTGTCCCGCCCCAATCGGGTGTGACGAGTTGCCGAACCCATCTCGTCGCTGAAGCGGCGCACATCGGTCGGGTGACCCAGCACCTTGTCCGCTTTGGCCGAAATCATCCAGAGCGGTGGCCAGTTGACCCGTGCCGCCGCCTCGTCATAGGCAAAACCGTCGTGAGGATCCTGCCAGGGGCCGCACTTGACCCAGGGGATGGTCTCCTGCAGATAGCGCAGCGGCTCGTCGTCAGCACCGATCTTCAGAGTACGAGCCGCCAGAAAACCACGGCGGCGGGCCAGCCAGGGGGCCAGCCGATTCCAGATCAGATCCACCTTCAGCCAGCGCTCGGGATTGTGCACCGACACGCCGCGCTTGGTGCCAAAAAACAGCAGACTGGCCACCTGCTCCGCCAGCTCGGGGAAGCGCACCAGAGTCGAGGCCATGATGACACCACCCCAGGAGTGGGCTACCCAGTGCACCTTGAAACCATGATGGCGCTCTGCAATCCAGCGCTGCAGGGCGGGCAGATCCTCGGTGATCAGCTCATGCTGACCGTGCTCTGCCTGCTCGGCGATGGCAGGAGTGCTGAGCCCCCGCCCCCGCAAATCAGCCACATAGACCTGATAGCCGTGACGGGCCAGAAAGCAGGCCAGCCCCTTGCCCGATTCGGTATAGAAGATCCGCCCGTTCTCGATGGCGCCATGCACCATCAGGATCGGCTCGCCATGCACGGCGACCCGGGGTTTGATGTGGCGCACATGCAATTGATGGCCACCACAGGGGATAAACAGAGACTGCTGCAACAATTCCATTTTTATTGGTTTCCTCCTTGAAACACTGTCAGCGCTTGTCCCAGCGTTGCTCGCTACAGGCCCGCGCCGCCAGCAGGCAGATCACCCCCTCCAAATCGTGATGATTGAGGGTGGCCGCCGCCTGCGCCCGCACCAGCGGCTTGGCGTGAATGGCAATGCCAAGGCCAGCGACCCCCATCATCTTGAGGTCGTTGGCACCATCGCCGATGGCCACGGTCTGGTCGGCAGCAATGCCGTACTCCTGAGCCAGCTGCTGCAACACCTCGGCCTTGACGCTGGCATCAACGATGCGCCCGCTCACCTTGCCGGTCAGCTGACCCCCTTCCACCGCCAGCTCGTTGGCGAAGATGGCATCGAGCCCCAGCTCGCGCTGCAACTGGCCAGCAAAACGGGTAAAACCGCCGGAGGCGATGGCCACCTTCCAACCCGCCCCTTTGAGGGTATCGACCATCAGCTGCAAGCCCGGCATCCAGGGCATCCATGCCGCCACCTCGTCGAGAATGGTGACCGGCGCCCCTGCCAGAAGGGCCACCCTATTGCGCAGGCTGTCGGAAAACTCCAGCTTGCCCTGCATCGCCGCGGCCGTCACTGCCGCCACCTGCTCGCCGACCCCGGCAAGCCGGGCAATCTCGTCGATGCACTCGATGCGGATCGCGGTGGAGTCCATGTCCATCACCAGCAGGCCGGGCTCCTTCAGGGTCGGTAGCGCGGGCAGATGGCAGAGATCGATCTCCCACTCACCGCTCTTGAGCTCGGCCACCAGCTCGGCAGAAAAGCGATCGCAGCCAAGCAGCAGCTGTGGTACGCCCGCCACCTCGGTGGGAGGATAGAGGGTAGCCGCCATCCCCTGCGCTGCCAACAATGGAGACAAATGCGCCAGATGGGAGGCAGCCAGCCCCTTGCCAAACAGCACCAACCAGCCGCCAGCCAGCGGAGTCTCTGTCGGTTGCAACGCATCTGCGCTGAGCTGCCAACAGGGTGAGCCGGACAACAACGCGGGCCAATCGGATAACAGAGGGGGGAGCTGGGACAACAACATAAGGGATACGCCTTCCTTGGTGATCAGGGGGTTAACAATGCTGGCCCAGAGTAGCGTATTGCTTTTTGTACAGGCAAGCGCCAAGATCCCGCCACTCCTTGTTACCATGAGGTCTCGCGCTTGCAGCGTCATCTTCCCATCAAACGTGTTCTCAGCCTGGGTGCCGGTATCCTGCTCGGATGCTGGGTGCTCGGTGTGCTCATTCATATGCAGGGTGAAAGCCAGGCCTCGCTGCACAGCGAAGCGCGCAACCGGGCGCAGGCGCTGGTCGCCTATGCCGCCCGCGACATGAAACGCTGGATCAAGGAGGAGAAGAGCAGCGAGCTGGAGCGGCTGGCGCGGGATCTGGCGGCGGAGCCGGAGATCCTCGATGCCACCCTCTACGACGGACGCGGCATTCCCCTCGCCCAATCTGAGCAGGCGGTGCCGCTGGAGAGCCTGCTGCCCATCGGCAGCGATAACAAGTCGCTGCCGGAGCAGGGCAAGGGGCGGATCCAGTTCGTGCAGGAGATCCGGGATGGCGAGCAGACCATCGGCTTCCTGCGCATCACCCTGGAAGAACAGCAGATGCTGGCAGACAAGGACACCCGGCTCAAGGTGGTGCAGGAGAAACAGCGGCTGATGCTGCTGGTCGCCCTGCTGGCCGGGGTGCTCATCTCCTACGGCGTGCGCCGCAACTACATGCGGGTGCGCAAGCACAAGAAAAAGAGTACGCCCCCCTCGCCACCTCCGGAAAACTGATGGCGCAACCAGAGAGCAAATACAAAAACGGCGGCCAGAAGGCCGCCGTTTCTTATTCGCAAGGGAATTACTTGTCGCCCAACAGGACGGAATCCAGTGCGATTTCGATCATGTCGTTGAAGGTCAGCTGACGCTCTTCAGAGGTGGTCTGCTCACCGGTACGGATATGGTCGGATACGGTGCAGATGGTCAGTGCCTTGGCACCGTACTCTGCAGCTACGCCGTAGATACCGGCGGCTTCCATCTCGACACCCAGGATGCCGTATTTTTCCATGACATCGAACATGGAGGGGTCCGGGGTGTAGAACAGGTCGGCAGAGAAGATGTTACCGACGCGCACGGCAACGCCCTTGTTCTTGGCGGCCTGCACGGCATTGGCAACCAGGTCGAAGTCGGCGATGGCAGCGAAGTCGTGATCCTTGAAGCGCAGACGGTTTACTTTGGAGTCGGTGCAGGCACCCATACCGATCACCACGTCACGCAGTTTCACGTCTTCACGCACGGCACCACAGGAGCCCACACGGATCAGGGTCTTCACACCGTAATCGGTGATCAGCTCTTTTGCGTAGATGGAGCAGGACGGGATACCCATGCCATGACCCATCACGGAGATACGACGGCCCTTGTAGGTACCGGTAAAGCCGAACATGTTGCGCACGTCGCAGATCTGCTCAACGTTCTCCAGGAAAGTTTCAGCGATGTACTTGGCGCGCAGGGGGTCGCCCGGCATCAGCACGGTATCAGCAAAGGCGCCATCTTTCGCATTGATATGAGGAGTTGCCATTCTCTTGATTCCTTCACACAGGTTGAGTTTTATTGTTTTATAAATTGCCCGCCGCCGAAGTGGCGGGCGGGTAAATTACAGGAAGCTGGTACCGTATGCCAGTTTCGGCAGACCGTGGTAAGCCGCGATGCTCTGGCCGATATCGGCAAAGGTCTCGCGACGACCAACGGAGCCGGCTTTGACCGGCTTGCCGAAGAACAGCACCGGAATGTATTCACGGGTGTGGTCGGTGCCACCCCAGGTCGGGTCACAGCCGTGGTCGGCAGTCAGCACTACCACGTCGCCATCTTGCAGCAGATCAAACAGCTCCGGCAGGCGGGAATCGAAATACTCCAGCGCACCGGCATAACCGGCAACGTCACGGCGGTGGCCGTAGGAGGAGTCGAAGTCGACGAAGTTGGTGAAGACGATGGTGTTGTCACCGGCCGCTTTCACCTCTTCCAGCGTGCGATCCCACAACTCGGTCAGACCGGTCCCTTTCACCTGCTTGGTGATGCCCTGTTGGGCATAGATGTCGGCAATCTTGCCGATGGAGACCACCTGACCGCCCGCATCTTTCATGTAATCCAGCACAGTCGGCGCCGGCGGCAGCACTGAGTAGTCGTGACGGTTGCCGGTACGCTTGAAGTTGCCCTTGCCAGTACCTACGAACGGACGCGCAATCACGCGGCCGATGTTGTAGGGCTCCAGCAGCTCGCGCACGATGTGGCACAGCTCATAGAGCTTCTCGAGGCCGTAGGTCTCTTCGTGGCAGGCAATCTGGAATACGGAATCGGCAGAGGTGTAGAGGATCGGCTTGCCGGTCTTCATGTGCTCTTCGCCCAGATCGTCCAGCACCTGGGTACCGGAAGCGTGGCAGTTACCGAGATAGCCCGGCAGACCAGCCTTCTCGACGATGGCGTCCAGCAGCTCCTGCGGGAAGCTGTTGTGGTGATCCTTGAAGTAGCCCCACTCGAACAGCACGGGCACACCGGCGATCTCCCAGTGACCGGACGGGGTGTCCTTGCCGGAGGAGAGCTCCTGCGCAAAGCCGTAGGCACCGACCACCTCGATATCTTTCTTCAGCCCTTCCGGGAAGTAGCCGGAGGCCTGCTCGCAGGCATGGCCCAGACCCAGCTTGTTGAGGTTGGGCAGATTGAGGGCGCCACGGCCTTCAATTTCACCCGCCGCACACGCCTTGGCGATATGGCCAAGGGTGTTGGCGCCCACATCTCCGAACTTGTCGGCGTCGGCAGCTGCGCCAATACCGAAAGAGTCCATCATCAGAATAAAGGTACGTTTCATGGGTCTTCCCCTTGTTACAAATCGGCCAGGGTGATACGGCGGTACACTTCAGGCAGTGCTTCCGGCCGCTCGCCACCAATCCGGACAGCCGCCTGCACCATGCTGGCAGCCTGAGCATATTGCTCTTCAGTCTGAGCGTGGATCATCGCGATCGGCTTGTCAGCATCAACACTTTGACCCAGGCGGATAAAGTCGGTCAGACCGACCGCATAATCAAGTTTGTCACCGGCAGCGCGGCGACCACCGCCCATGGCGACCACGGCCAGACCCAGCTCGCGGGTATCCATGGCGGTCACGAAACCGCTGTTGGCCGCGAAGACCGGGCGCACGATGGCGGCTTTGGGCAGGTAAGCGTCGTAACGCTCCATAAAATCGGCCGGGCCACCGAGACCTGTCACCATGCGACCGAAGATCTCGGCCGCCTTGCCGTTATCCAGCACCGCCTGCAGCTTGGTGCGGGCATTGCGCTCGTCGCTGGCCAGACCGGCGGAGATCAGCATCTCGGCGCACAGCGCCATGGTCACTTCGTGGATCCGCGGGTTGCGGTATTCACCGGTCAGGTAGCGCACCGCTTCACGCACTTCCACCGCGTTACCGGCGCTGGAGGCCAGCACCTGGTTCATATCGGTCAAGAGCGCAGAGGTGCGGCAACCGGCACCGTTGGCCACGGCCACAATGCTCTTGGCCAGCTCTTCGGACGCTTCGAAGGTCGGCATAAAGGCGCCGGAGCCCACTTTCACATCCATCACCAGCGCTTCGAGCCCGGAGGCGAGCTTCTTGGAGAGGATAGAGCCGGTGATCATGGCGATGGATTCGACGGTGGCGGTGATGTCCCGTACTGCATAGATACGCTTGTCAGCCGGGGCGAGATCGCCGGTCTGGCCGATGATGGCGACACCCGCCTCTTTCACCACTTTCAGGAAGCGGTCGTTGTCGACCGAGGTCTGGTAGCCGGGAATGGCATCCAGCTTGTCGAGGGTACCGCCGGTGTGGCCCAAGCCACGGCCGGAGATCATCGGCACGAAACCGCCACAAGCGGCCACCATCGGGCCAAGCATCAGGGAGACAACGTCACCCACACCGCCGGTAGAGTGCTTGTCGACAATCGGGCCACCCAGATTGAGGTGATCCCAGGTCAATACCATGCCGGAGTCGCGCATGGCGCAGGTCAGGGCAACCCGCTCATCCATGGTCATGTCTTTGAAGTAGACCGCCATCGCCAGTGCAGCGATCTGCCCCTCGCCGATGGTGTTGTTGGTAATGCCCTGAACGAAGAATTGAATCTCTTGGGTACTGAGCGCTTCACCGTTGCGCTTCTTGCGAATAATTTCTTGAGGCAAAAACATCTTTCATTCCCTCCGCCATTGCTGGCGTTACACAAGCCTGAATCCTTGCCCGCACACCGCATGGTGGGGGCTAACAGGGCGAACAGCAGTCCGCCCTCTCATCAACCTATTAGTAACCGCTGGTGTTGGCTGGCTTGTCGCCATGCCCCAGAGTGGCCAGCAGACTGGCCAGCAGGCTGGATGCACCAAAGCGGAAGGTTCGGGCGGATACCCAGTCGTTGCCGAGGATCTCTTCGGCCATGGCCAGATACTGACCGGCAACGGCGGCATCTTTCACGCCACCAGCAGGCTTGAAGCCGACTTTCGGATTCTTGGCCTTGATCACTTCCATCATGATGCGTGCCGCTTCCGGGGTCGCATTGACCGGCACCTTGCCGGTGGAGGTCTTGATGAAGTCGGCACCGGCATCGATACAGATCTCGGAAGCGCGACGGATCAGCGCCTCTTCTTTCAGCTCGCCGGTTTCTATGATCACTTTCAGCAGCACGTTGGCACCGCAGGCCTCTTTACAGGCTTTGACCAGATCAAAACCGATCTGTTCATTACCGGCCATGAAGGCGCGATACGGGAACACTACGTCCACTTCGTCAGCACCGTAGGCGACTGCGGCACGGGTCTCGGCCACGGCGATCTCGATGTCGTCGTTGCCGTGCGGGAAGTTGGTCACGGTCGCAATGCGTACGTCGGCAGCGCCGATCTCACGCAGGGTCTTGCGAGCGATAGGAATAAAACGGGGATAGATGCAGACGGCGGCAGTCAGGCCAGCCGGTGACTTGGCCTTATGGCACAGGTCGATCACCTTCTGATCGGTGTCGTCATCGTTCAGGGTGGTCAGGTCCATCAGGTTCAGGGCGCGCTGAGCGGCCACTTTCAGATCAGTCATTCTGTTCTCCAAAGTCTCGATTTAATCCAGATAACCGGGCACCACCATACCATCCAGCGATGGATGCACAGGCAGTAATCCCCAGCTATACGGGAATGGAATTACAGTGCGAAGGCACCGGCACTATCGGGATGCTATTCAAAACACCCTGCAGGCACTGCGACTGTAAATAAGGCAAGAGCCCTGTCACTTTCTTACAAAAGTGCGGACTTGGTTCCATGAAGACTTGAGAAAGGCCGACAACATCTGACCCGACTTCCCAATCAATTCCATTTGACCGCCAACACCCGATTTCATCGAGTATTAGTCATTGCCAGCACCCTGCTGGCAACGCCTATTTCAGCCGAGATACCCCCTGTTTGCAAGCCGGATTTGCCAATTTCAGAGGTACCTCACATCTGGCAAATCCAGGTCTAAAAAAGCCTTACGAAAAGAAACGAGTCAGGATCCAGGAGTAGGCCAATCCCCCCAGATAGACCCCGACGATCCCCATTACCCCGGACAAAACGGGAGGCGCCGGGATCGGCAATTTGAGGAAAGAAAACAACAAACCAACTATAAAGCCGGCCACCATCGCCAGTAGCACTTCATTCATATAACCTCCGATTTGACTCATTTTATTATTAGTTTAGATAGGAAAACGGTTGTCACCGCTCCATACGCGAACGCCACGGCAGATGCCGTGGCGTTCGTGTTTATATCCTGTCAGTCAGGCGGCGATTACATGCCGGACAGTGCCAGGAAGAAGCCTGCGATAGTGGCAGACATCAGGTTGGACAGAGAGCCAGCCAGTACGGCTTTCAGACCAAAGCGTGCAATGGTGCCGCGGCGGTTCGGCGCCATGGACCCCAGACCACCCAGCAGGATGGCAACAGAGGAGAGGTTGGCAAAACCACACAGCGCGAAGGAGATGATAGCCTTGGTGTGATCGGACATGGCCACACCGTTGATCAGCACTTCGTCTTTCAGGTACGGAGCGAAGTTCAGGTAAGCCACGAACTCGTTCACTACCAGCTTCTGACCGATGAAGGAACCAGCAACCACTGCTTCATTCCAAGGCACACCGATCAGGAAGGCCAGCGGGGAGAAGATCCAGCCCAGCAGCAGTTCCAGAGAGAGTTGCGGATAACCGAACCAGCCACCCACACCGGAGAAGATGCCGTTGATCATGGCAATCAGACCGATGAAGGCCAGCAGCATGGCGCCGACGTTCAGGGCCAGTTGCATGCCGGCAGAGGCGCCAGCAGCAGCAGCGTCAATGACGTTGGCAGGCTTGTCATCCAGCTCGGCATCGGCAGAGCTTTCGTCGTAGTTCGGGGTCTCGGTCTCGGGAACCAGCAGCTTGGCGAACAGCAGACCACCCGGTGCAGCCATGAAGGAAGCAGCAATCAGGTACTCCATCTTCACGCCCATGGAGGCATAACCGGCCAGTACGGAACCGGCAACGGAGGCCAGACCACCACACATGACAGCGAACAGCTCGGAGTCAGTCATCTTGGCGATGTAGGGACGAACCACCAGCGGCGCTTCGGTCTGACCGACGAAGATGTTGGCAGTTGCAGACAGGGATTCGGTGCGGGAAGTACCCAGTACTTTCTGCAGACCGCCGCCCAGCAACTTGATGACCATCTGCATGATGCCCAGGTAGTAGAGCACTGCAATCAGGGAAGAGAAGAAGATGATGACCGGCAGAACACGGAAGGCAAAGACAAAGCCGCCGCCACCGAACACTTCAAACATCTTGTTGCTGACCAGACCGCCAAACAGGAAGTCGATCCCGTTCTGGCCGTAGCTGATCACGCTGGATACCGCGTCGGACACGCCGACCAGGATATCGCGACCAACCGGAACATAGAGAACAAACGCCCCCAGACCGGCTTGAATAGCGAACGCACCGACAACGGTACGCACGTTGATTGCCTTGCGATTGCTGGAGAACAGCACCGCGATAAGGACGAGCGTCGCCATCCCTACCAGACCCATGAACAAATTCATTATTATCTTCCTCTAGTAGCACCTGGCTTGTTAGCGAGTTGTTATTAAACCCAACTAATCAAGGGGAGCGCATTATACTAATTAAAGTCCGATAAAATAGAATGCTGGTCACATTTTATCGTTATCAAAATGTCCAAGTGTCACAAAATTAGACAGCAAACGATTTTTACGCTCATTTTTTTTCCTGACAACTAAATCAGGTGTTGCGAATTTGTTTCATCGCTATTGGTCGTGATGGAAAATATGCCGGGCAGTTTCAAATAACACCTTGGCAACATCTGCCGATGGTTCATCCCGCAAGGTCATCAATACTTCCGCTATTTTTGGCAGCGCTTCCGGTGTATTTCGGGAGCCTTGTGCGCCTTGCAACGGCATATCTGGCGAATCGGTTTCCAGCACCAGAGCCTCGAGCGGCATAGCCCGAAATACCTCTCGCGTCTTGTTCGCCCGTTCAAAACTGATCACCCCGCCCACTCCGAGTCGAAAGCCCAGTTGCCAGAAAGTCTCCGCCTGCTGCAACGAACCGCTGAAAGCGTGGATCACCCCGCCACGTGGCGGCTTGAAGCGGCGCAACAGCTTGGCCACAGTGTCATTGGCACGCACCGAGTGGATCATCAGGGGAAGCCCGACATCGGCAGCCAGCCGGATCTGAGCCTCAAACAGCGCAAGCTGCCCCTCCTGCGGCACTTGTGAACGGAGGTCCAGCCCGCACTCGCCTATGGCTATCAGGCCAGCAGGTTGGCTCATTACCAGCGTTCGCAGCCGCGCCATCACCCCCTCCCGCTGTTCACCGGCATACCAGGGATGAACGCCCAGACCATAAAAGAGGCCGTCATGCTGATCTGCCAGAGCCATCACACGAGTCCAGTTATCCTCTGCGATGGCAGGAATGATATACTCCGTCACCCCTAATGCCCGACAACGGGCCAGCAGCGCCTCCCTGTCCTGGTCGAACACCGGAAAGTCGAGATGGCAATGGGTATCTATCAGCTGCATATCACTCACACCTGTTTGCGGTATTTAATGGGTCATTGAACATGATGAACAACAGAAACAACGGCTTTACCCTGATTGAACTGGTGCTGGTGATCATAGTGCTGGGGATCCTGGCCGTCACCGCCCTGCCCCGCTTTATCAATATCAAGGATGATGCCCTGAAAAGCACGGTCTCGGCGACCGCAGGCAGCTTTGCCAGTGCAGTTCAGCTGGCTCATGCTGGCTGGGCAGTAACCACACAAGGACAAGCTCTCGCTCTATATAATCTGGGAAGTTTTGGTGCCAAGAATATGGACATCAATCTCTATGGCTGGCCGGTGGGCTCTGAAGAGGGCAGCGGAAAAGGCGTAAACGAGACGTATGATTTGAGCAAACTGCCATCAGACTACATTTCTATTTCTGGAAATGATGACTGCAAGCTTGTCTTCAATGAGTTACTCGAAACTGAATACACGGTTGCAGCCAGCAATGAAAACCAAGCTCTGATCGACAAAGCAGACTACATATCTACAGTCAGCAGTAATTACAAAACCGACGAGCATGGTCAAACCCATAGGAATTGCACCTATATTCTTCGCGATTCTATCGGCCGCCTCCCGGATCACCCCAACGGCCTCGGCTTCGAGTACAACAGTGTTACCGGTGCCGTGACCCGCAATTTTGATTGAGCTCAGCCTCTTCTGCGCAAGCTCGCTCTTTGCTTGAATCATCATCATAACGAACCGGCGTGCAGCAGCGCCGGTTCTCCTGAGTGAGCCCCCACTCCTCGCACCACGCGTCGTAACGGGCCAGCCAACGCAGCAATACCCCTTTCATCGTCACACCTCCGCCAAAGGATTCGGTTCAAAAACCATCCTAATCAGAGTCGGCAAGGTGAGCAAGCCATCCCCACTATTGCGGTCGGGCGAGATAAAAAAGAGCCGGTCAGCATGGCTGACCGGCTCTTTTAACATTCCCTGAAGAGGTTATCCGATGAGCGACAGCTCATCAGCCTCACAGACTCTTCAGCTTCTCTTCCGGCAGGGCCAGCTCGTCGTTGTGGTTGACGCCGATACCGCGCTCCAGCACATGACGGGCGATGGCGTGCGCCTCTTCCAGCGAGTGCATGCTGTAGGTGCCGCACTGATACTCGTTCAGCTCGGGGATCTTGGCCTGCTCCTGCACGGTCAGCACGTCGCTCATGGCCGCCTGCCAGGCTGCGCCAACACGGGCTTCGTCCGGCGCGCCGATCAGGCTCATGTAGAAACCAGTACGGCAACCCATGGGGGAGATGTCGATGATCTCCACACCATTGCCGTTCAGATGATCACGCATAAAACCGGCGAACAGGTGCTCCAGCGTATGGATACCGCGCTCGGAGAGGATCTCCTGGTTCGGCACACAGAAACGCAGGTCGAACACGGTAATGGTGTCCTTGTTCGGGGTCTGCATGGTCTTGGCCACACGCACCGCTGGCGCTTCCATACGGGTGTGGTCAACGGTAAAACTGTCCAATAACGGCATTTCTGACTCCTGATTTGGTTACCAGAACCAGCCCCCACGGGAGAGCTGATCCTTGCATTGACGGTACTGGGCGCCGTAGCGCTGGGCGCGAGCTTCCACTTTGCGAGAGGTCTTCATCAACCACCCCTTGCTGCGATAGCTGCCACGCCGGTAGCCACCCCACCCTTCGTGATAGTTGAGGTACTGGCCATAGGCATCCCACTTGGAGGTGCCATTGAGCCGCTGGGCTTTGTTAGTGTACCAACCCATAAAATCGATGGCGTCGGCAAAATCATCGCGGTCACTCCAGCTGTTGCCGGTTTCCCGCTGGTAATCAGCCCAGGTTTCATCTTTGACCTGGGCATAACCATAAGCCGAACTGGCCCGCCCGGTCGGGATGAAGAGGAAATACTGCATCGGCGGCTGGGCATCATGTACGTACGAGGACTCCTGATACATCATGGCCATCACCACATGGATCGGCGTCCCCCACTTCTCGTTCATCTTGAGCGCGGCCTTGTGCCACTCCGGCTTCTCGCGAAAGATCTGGCACAGATTCTCCGGCTGAGCAGGTGGACGGGTACTGCAAGCAGTCAGGCCCGCCAACAGGCTGGCGACCACCACCAAGCGCAGCCACCCCATCAAATGAGGCAGCACTTCGCACCTCTGGTCAGGTAAAGAGATAGCCAAGGTCAGATCGCGTCTTCGTTCTCTTCGCCGGTACGGATACGAATGACACGCTCCACCTCGCAGACGAAGATCTTGCCATCACCAATCTTGCCGGTACGGGCGGTGTTCTGGATCGCTTCCAGACAGGCATCGAGATCCTCGTCCTGCACCACCAGCTCCACCTTCACTTTCGGCAGGAAGTCGACCATATATTCGGCGCCGCGATAGAGCTCGGTATGGCCCTTCTGGCGGCCGAAGCCTTTGACTTCGGATACGGTCATGCCGTTGATGCCGATCTCGGCCAGGGCCTCGCGCACATCGTCCAGCTTGAACGGTTTGATGATGGCTTCAATCTTCTTCATGGTGACTCCTTACCAGTTCTGTTTGCCGAACCCGGATGTAATGGGGTAACGGCGATCCTTACCAAAGTTGCGAGCCGTAATGCGGGGCCCGACCGCCGCCTGACGGCGCTTGTATTCGTTGAGATCCACCAAGCGGATCACCTTGCGCACCACCGCTTCCTCGAACCCTTCTGCCACCATGTCGGCGACCGATGCATCCTCTTCCACGTAACGCTTGAGGATGGCATCAAGGATGTCATACGGGGGCAGGCTGTCCTGATCCACCTGATCCGGCGCCAGCTCCGCTGAAGGAGGACGGTCGATAACCCGCTGCGGGATCACGTAGTCGACCGAGTTGCGATATTCGCACAACTTGAAAACCAGCGTCTTGGGCACATCTTTCAGCACGTCGAAACCGCCCGCCATGTCACCGTACAGGGTGGCATAACCCACAGCCATTTCACTCTTGTTGCCAGTGGTCAGCACGATACGACGACGCTTGTTGGAGAGCGCCATCAGCAGCACACCGCGGCAGCGGGCCTGCAGGTTCTCTTCTGTGGTATCGCGGGCGGTACCTTCAAACAGTGGTGCCAGCTGGGCCATAAACCCTTCGAACATCGGCTCGATGGAGATGATGTTGAACTCAACCCCCATCCGCTCGGCCTGCTCCTTGGCATCTTCCACACTCATCTGTGCTGTGTAGCGGAACGGCATCATCACCGCCTGCACCTTGTCGGCCCCGATGGCATCGGCCGCGATAGCCAGCGTCAGCGCCGAGTCGATGCCGCCGGATAGGCCCAGCACCGCGCCGTGAAAGCCGTTCTTGGTGACATAGTCGCGCACTGCCAGCACCAGTGCCTGATAGGTCTCGGCCAACGGCTCGAGCGGCGCCGCGGGTTCCCGCTCCTTCACCGGCTGGCCATCAGCAAAACGTACCAGCGCCAGCTCTTCGGCAAACGGGGCCAGCTTGTGGGTCAACTCACCCTGGCTGCTGAACACCTTGGAGCAGCCGTCGAAAATCAGCTCGTCCTGACCGCACACCTGATTGAGGTAGACCAGCGGCAGACCGGTCTGATCGCAGCGCTCGGCCATCAGCTCGCGGCGGATCCAAGGTTTTTCCTGATCATAGGGCGAGGCGTTGATGGTGAGCAGCAGTTCGGCCCCTGCCGCCTTGGCGGCCAGCGCCGGACCCGGCTGCCACAGATCTTCACAGATGAGCAGCCCCAGCTGGTGACCCCGGAATGGCACCACGCAGGTCTCGCTTGCAGCGGTAAAGTAGCGCTTCTCATCAAACACGCCGTAGTTGGGCAAATCCTGCTTGAAGTAACGGGCAATCAGCTGGCCCTGCTCATAGAGGGAAGCCGCGTTGTAGAGCGCCTCTCCTTCACGCCAAGGGTGACCCACCAAAATGGCACAGTTGCCCTGCCATTCGGCAACACGAGCCAACGCGGCTTCGACCCGGATCATCAGATCGGCACGCAACAACAGATCTTCCGGTGGATAACCGGTCAGGGCCAGCTCGGAGCAGACAAGCAGATCGGCACCTTGCTGTTCGGCTTGAGCTGCCGCAGCGAGCACTTTGTCAGTGTTATCTTCGATGGCGCCTACCGTCAGATTCAACTGGGCAAGCATCAGAGAGAGGGCTTTTGCCATGGCGATGCATCTTGAATTCGAAAATGATGGGGAATGATAAAGAAAAGGGGGGCAATCTGCCAGTTCAAGACGGGCGTAACCGTGTGACAGCAACCAGCGGGAAGGATAAGCTGTACATAGTCACGGAACGACAGGCCTTCGCAGATATGAAAAACGCCGGATTTACCCTGATGGAGTTGATGATAGCCATTGCACTGGGCGTCATTCTGTTGGGGATTGGTATTCCTTCTTTGGGCTCTCTGCTTAAAGACAGCACGGCTAACTATGAAAGCGAGCGGTTGATTAAGCTCCTGCGCTTTGCCCGCACCCAAGCTATCAGTGACCAGCAAACCGTCACCGCATGCCTAATAAACAACAATAACGAGTGTGTTGAACAGGATCCGGTTCAATTATTGGTTTTCATCGATGATGACGGTAATGCCGAGCTGGACGAAGGGGAAGTAGAACTCGCACGCACACCAGCTTTTACTCCAGATACCACCATCAGTTCAACCAGACCCCGAGTATTGTTTGCCGCTGATGGAACCAGCCTAGGTACCAATATGACCGTAAGGGTCTGCATCAGCGAAGAACCCAGAGTTGATGTTGTAATCGCAGCATCAGGTCGCAGCAGTAAATCCGAAACCACCAGCATTTGCCCTTGACCACTATCTTGGCTGCAGTTTCTCTTGCCGTTGCGCAGCCTCAAGATTGAATGGCTGTTCGGTTGGCTGACACTCGATAACTCTCTTCACCATCAGGAGTTGCCCATTCAGTTCAAACCCTTTCTTTTGAAAGACGATTTCAGCACTCTGGCTATCCTTTATCGTTCCCTGAATAACGACATAGGTATCATTTGCCAACTCGACATAGCATTTTCTATCCACGACAGCATAGACATTGGCCGCATTTGACAACGCCATCAGCCAGAGGATCATTTTCATTGTGGCTCATCCTCATACAGGTATATTTTCTTGGGCGTCATATCCATTTCAGCCTCCTCCGCACCTTCCGAACACTCCCCCTCGCCGGTACAGCGCTCAGGAACCCCTTCTCCTTCGTCTTTGAGAATCACCTCTTCACCTGGGGCTCCGCCAATAATCCGGATCTTTGAATCATCACCAGCATGGATCACCAGATCATCGGCCACCTTGTTATTGACTTCCACATAGCGTTCCGGGATTTCATTACCATCCTGATCCACCACATATTTGAAAGAGGTACCGTAATGCATGTCGACCATATACTGCCGCATCGCGCCTATCGACTGGATCGTACACTCCTCGAATGACTGAACCTGCGGTAAAAAAGAGGTAAAATAGAGCTTGCCTTGCAGCACAACACCAGACCCCATCGACTTCTCTCCTGACTCGGCTAGCCAATATTTCCAACCCAATTTACTGGTAATGGCAGCTCTCAAACTAAGCAGGTCATTGGTGTCCGTGACACCAGCCAGAGGATCAACCGATACGTCATACAAGTCCGTCATCGTGATAGGGGCTGGAGCAGCAGTGTTATAACTCTTGGTAACTACCCCGTAGTCACGCAACATAAAATAGGCGTTTTGCACGGTAGACTCGGACGATGGGCGGTTTCGATCACCAGAACCAATCAGCACTGCATCGAATGGCCTATCTTTGAACGAGAAATAATCTTCGCCACTAATTACCGTCTTGGTCACTTGCTTGTTGATAGTACGTACCAATACAGGCTGAGTGAAAAAGCGGCGGTCATTAGCCTGTACATCATCAGACCCAAGACTGGCAAACTTGAAAACACTCCAGGAGCTAGTACTGGTTGAAGGCATATCCAGGCGCCAGATATTGCCGCCTGTATCACCAGCATAAATTCGGTCAGTTTTCCCATCACCATCACTGTCTAGAGTGGAAACTGACCCCGGCATGCTATCAACCATCGCAGTCACCTGCTTGTTGGTACTGGAGCCAGCTCCAGGTGTTGCGCTGAACACAAGAGCACCACTATCGGCATCGACCATGTAGACGCCCATACCCTTGCTGTCAGAGCTACCTATCCCGACTTTACTCTTATTGGCATCGTAACCACCGGAAAAAACCATCACCAATCGCTTGTTGCTCGGAGGAGCATCCCAAGGAATATAAGCCACCTCCGGTACTGACCAGGTTTCCCCCAGTAATGAGAAGCCCGCAGTCTGACTATTGATCGTCCATTTCAAGCTGGGGGCATCTGGGTTGGTAATATCAAGTGCATAGTAGCTACTACCACCCCCTCGCAAACCGAAAAGCAGCCAGACAAAGTCTCCCTCTGATGCCTTGATAACACCATTCCTATTGGCATCCTTAATCAACGCAACCGGTGAAGCATCAACACCGTAGATATGATCGCCAGACTCGGCATTGAGACGTAGAGCTTCTTGCCTGGGCAACAGCCCATAGGGGATCATGGCCCAGCTTTCATCAACCGTACTACCGAGATCTTTGAACATATGCAGGAAACCAGCATTGGTTCCCATCAGGATCCGCAAGTCAGGGGTACAGGTGCTCTGGCCTGAAGCAATGGAGCAACCATAATTGACCACCAATGGACGAGAGTGCAGGGGGTCTCCCACTATGTATGGCCGAATGGTGGTACTGGCATCATAATCTTCATCGTCCACATCGACACCTTTTGTCCAGTCGATCTGTCCGTCAAGTTCGGTGGCACTGGCCAACCGCATGTAACTAGCCAAGTTGTCGGCAGAGCCTGCGATCGACACCAAATTGGCTTTGTTAAAAGCATCCAATCGCTTGGGCGATGCAACCGTATTGATCACATAAAGATTGCGATTGGTCTTCTCTGCCAGCATGGCCTGCACGCCGCCCTTGGCAACCAGATTGCCATCCCGTTCCGATGACCAATAGGTCTGAGCCTGATCCAGAATGGAACCATCTACCTTGATGGCGGGCAAACCGTTAACATCTGCCACATACCCATCACCAGACAAAACTAGCTTCTTCAGGTTACCCTTCCAGCGCGGCCCTGTATCAGGCTCGAACATGGCGTAATAGATATTATTGAGGCTGCGAGTCCGGTCAAAGTTGTTAGTGGTAATAGCTGGCGACACCAGAGAGGTGTTTATCCGCAAAATGGCTAACAGGGAAGATCGCAACGCCTGAGTGAGCGCTTCAGCACTGACCGCAGGGTAATATTGACCGCCTCCACGTCTCGCCGTTTCTGCCAGCAGATTGCCCGCCCCAGAGATCGCGTCATCACCAAACCCCACGGTAAACGTGGTAACAGTCTGCTTGCCGGGCGATGAAGTATTTACATCCTTGTTCTTCATGTAGCCAGCCATCGCTGCCAGATAGCTCTTGGAAGTGCCGGAACCATATCCCACTGTTGAGCCGTAGGCAGCCCGTTCATCTGGGCTTAGCGAATCCGTCAACGCTTTTACTGCACTATCAGCAGCCGTATCGCTGGTCGGAGCACCATCAGTGACATAGATGACATAGCCATTATTTGAACATTTGTCATAAGGCGAGGTGTAAGTACCTTCCGGATCTTCAGCAAGCTTGTCCCGCGTACCACCTTGCTTGCCATAGAGCACGGATTGCCCTCCGTAGAAACGGTAGGCTTCATAGAGGGTTTCACATAATGGCGTATTGGTCGTAGCCGACAGGTCTTCCACAGTATTGAGCAAGTCCTGTTCGGCAGTAATGGTGCCGACAATATCGTCGTTACTGAGGATGCGACGCACCACTCTGCCACCATTGGTGCTGGTACTATTGTTGGTATTGAAGATGGCCAAGCCGAAATCAACCCCAGGAGTGGAGGAGATCACCGACTTGACTGCATCCTTGGCGATACGTAAGCGCGATTCAACGGCATAGCCCGTCGGCCCGTAATACCAGCGGATATAGTTGGCAGTGTAGAGAGTTACACTGGTATTGCTACCCGATGTGGCATTATTCGCATTAGCTGTGTAATACCACTCGCCGCGAGTGTTGCTGGTTTTGTCGACCGGATAACCATCGCCGACCGCCCCCACCACCAGCGTTCCGTTGAAAGGATTGGCAGGATTGCGGTTCTGAATATCCTGCTTGCAGTCGACAATGGTGATGTCATCTTCGTACTTGCCAGAGATGGTCTCCCAATCCCCCTGACGAGGTAATCCATTGCGATAACTTGAATAGACATACGTCCAGACTTGGGACTGAAAATAACCGACCGTGCTTAGGGGGGTCTTTGATGAGGCGCAAGCATTGATGCTGTCGCGAAAACGCCGAGAACTATTGATGGCGGGCACAGAACCATCGGTCGAATAATAGATATAATTAAGCGAGTTACTGGTATCAGGATCTCGGTTCAGCGCTGGGTAGACAGTGGCAGGATTATACTTTTCCCGCTCCAGCTCCATGGTTTCGGCCATACTGCCAGAGTTGTCGAAGATAATCAGCACCTTGGGCCGATAATCTCCCGCTTTCGAGAAGTCATAGATGAACAGTTCGGTATCATCCGAGTAAGCATCGCTGGCGACAGCTGGCACACTAAGTGCACACAGGGCCATCAGCCACAGTTTTCCATGATGTAACATCGCTGTCGCTCCTATTCAGCCGTCTTTAACAATGGCTGTTCGACTCCAACCGTCCACGTCATAGGACGCCCCTGTTTTCCGTACGTTTGGCTTGCCTCTAGCTCTACATAACGGCAGGCTGGTATGACGTTCTTGCTGGTCGCGTCAAATCGGCGCTTGCACACTGTTTCACTTCTATATTGCATGGTGGCGTTACCCATAGAGCCACTCACTGTTGACGTTGCCGTCGAAACAGAAGGCATCTGAGCAATCTGGGTAGCAAGCCCTGCTTGCTGCATGGCGCCACCTATGATGCCCTCTACTCTGTGTTCGACTTGCTGTAACGCTGCCGCCGCTCCACTAGCACGTAAATCCATGCCCCCAGATTGCATCAACACCACGGCAATCAAAGTCAAAGGGGCCAGAATCACCAGCGCCACGATCAATGCCACGCCACGTGAATGCTTCACTACCCACCTCCCGCCATCACCATGGGATTACGCAGTACCACAGTACTTTCCAGCAACAAGCGTCGAAACCCATCCCCATTGCCAGCCACGCTGATATCTCCCAGTTGATAGACATTGTTGTTGGTATAGCGACTGGATGCCTGCAGCGAGCGCACAAGCAAAAAAACACGGACTGCGATGACCCGCCCCTCGCCCCACTCTTGCGAGGTGACTGCATCTATGGAGGAGAACTTGTCTACACGCCCATCTGGCACATTGCTTGTATCGACCCCAAACAACAGCACCATGCGTTCAATACCATCAACCAAAGCCCCAGATATCAACCAAGAACCGCCATCAGCAGTGAGGATACGCTTGCGCAGTTCAAAACCCCCACGACCATTAGGCGAGAGGTAATAGACATGATGCTGGTACTCCCAAATCTGACGCATCGGCATGGCAGCCTCGGAAGGCGCAGCCTCATTACCTCTGAATAAATGAGCCTGTTGAGTATTGGTGGCCATATAGAAACGATTGGCATCCAGTCCTCCTGTCACCGGATTGCCAATCAGGCGCTTGATACTGATAACATCCGAGCCGGCAACGCGAGTAGAGGATGAGATACAGGCAAAACCACTCATGGTGCCTGCAGCACTGATATGAGTAACCCACAGCGGGCGTACTGGAAAAAGGTTGGAGGGTAGACTCCCTTCATTTCTCTCATCCAGACAGTCATTTGTCACGGCAGCATCAGCAGACAAAGTGAGCTCATCACCCGCAATCAGAGCCCCCCCCGTGAAATCCCCCCAAAACCCGGCCCAGCGTAAATCCTGAGTGATGAGACGCATGGCAATTCGACCATTTTCGAGCAGCTCACTCTGATCGAAGGACTCATTGGTGGTAGCGCGTGAGGCCACAAAAATACTCATCACCCCACCGAGCAGAAAAACACCAATCACCATTGCGATGAGCCATTCAACCAGCGTAAACCCATGATGTTTCATAGCGTCGTCATCAGAACAAACTGACGCCTCGTTAAATCAACACCTGCAATTCCACATGCCGTCGTAATCGTTGACGCAACGCCATTTGCCCCATCATGAGATGATTCACGTCCAGCCCAAAAAATTGAGACCGTCAATGCATTACTGGCTCCCTTGATAATACAGCCGGTGGGATTTTGTAATGTTGCGCCGGCCCCCGAAGCAGCACTTCCCATTAATGACTGTCGCCAATAATAAAGATCGAGATCCCGTAACTGAGCATCGCTACAGCTGCTCATAGTGCCATTTTCATTAGCACAGGATGGCAATGATGAAGTTCCGGCGCTGACAATCCAGGTATTGTTAGCTTGCGACTCCCAGGCTCCACGGTTGACTCTGAGCCTCTCGACCATATCGTTAGCCAACCAGCTGGCAATTGTTCGTTGTCGGGCTTCATATCCGGAAAACTTCGACTGAGCCTGCATAGCAACCAGTCCCAGCAAGCCAAATGACAACACAACTGCAGCTATCATCACCTCCAGCAGGCTGAATCCTCTCTCATGTGATGAAACATGAATGGCCATTGCTATTCCCAACAGCTATTGCTAGCTGCACCGGAAGCACTTTTGACACCCAACTGATTAATGGAAAACACCGTGCAATCGGTATCTTTAGCTTGGGCCGTCGCCGCGCCGGCACTGGCTGACAAGGTGTAGGTGTTGCCTGATACGGCAATGGATAATTGATACAGGCCATTCTCAGATGCACTACTGATACCAAGAGCAGCAGCAGAGGATGCATACTGATTGAAATCCATAAAATAGGTTTCTTGCCGATTGGCCGCATTCAACAGCATGCTCTTGGCTTCGACACGATGACTGGTCAGCACATATTGCTGATAGGCGGGATAAGCGATGGTGCCAAGAATCGCCACGATGGCGATGACAATCATCAACTCAATAAGAGAAAAGCCACGAAAGTATCCAATCATATCCCATCCTTGGTGACAGACTGCTTCATAAGTTTAACGCCGAGCCTGTCTCTTGAACAAACCCGGCGTCATTATCAACACACTTTATTCTTAAGCCTTCCTGGCTGCACTCAAATTATTCTAAGTTCGGGAGGAACCTCAAAGACTACGTTCTCTTCACGGCCAGGATGCTCGGCAACCACCTTGCCTCCCAGCTCCCGCAGGCGGGCAATCACGTTTTGCACCAGCACCTCGGGGGCGGATGCACCTGCAGTGACGCCGATCGCCTTCACCCCTTCCAGCCAGCTCGCCTCGATCATCGACGCATCGTCGATAAGATAGGCTCTGGCACCCACCTTCTCGGCCAACTCGCGCAGACGGTTGGAGTTGGAGGAGTTGCGAGACCCCACCACCAGCATGGCGTCCACCAGCCCTGCCATCTCCCGCACCGCATCCTGACGGTTCTGGGTGGCGTAGCAGATATCGTCCTTGCGCGGCCCCTGGATCTTGGGGAAGTGCTTGCGCAGCGCATCGATCACGTCAGAGGTCTCATCCACGCTCAGGGTAGTCTGGGTGACGAAGCAGAGGTCATCCGGATTCTTCACCTTGAGCTTGGCGACATCTTCCGGTGTCTCCACCAAATACATGCCGCCTTCGCGATTCTCGTACTGCCCCATGGTCCCGATCACCTCGGGGTGACCGGCGTGGCCGATAAGTACAGCCTCGGAGCCCTTGCGGCTGGCGCGATGAACCTCCATGTGCACCTTGGTCACCAGCGGACAGGTGGCATCGAATACCTTGAGGGCGCGGGACTTGGCCATCTCGCGCACTGTCTTGGCCACGCCGTGGGCAGAGAAGATGACGATGCTGTCATCCGGCACCTCGTCGAGCTCCTCGACGAAGACAGCGCCCGCCTCTTTCAGCTTGTTCACCACATAGCGGTTATGCACCACTTCGTGGCGGACATAGATGGGGGCACCGAACTTCTCTAGCGCGCTCTCGACAATGCTGATGGCACGATCGACACCGGCGCAAAAACCGCGAGGGTTAGCGAGCAGAATATCCATTAATGCACCTTCTCCTCATCATCAACGCCCAAGATCTCCACCTCGAAGGTGACGGTATGACCGGCCAGCGGGTGGTTGAAATCGACCGTGACCGACATCCCGGCTACCGCCCGGATAATGCCCGGCAGCTCGCTGCCATTGGGCTGATCGAACAGGATGATGGTGCCGACCTTTGGCTCCACATCGGCGCCAAATTTGGCACGGTCGAGATGGTAGATGTTGTCGGGGTTGGAGAGACCAAAGGCCTCTTCCGGCGCCAGAGTAAAACTCTTGCTCTCCCCTTCGCTCAGCCCCAGCAGACACTGCTCGAAGGTGGGAGTCAGGCTGCCATCGCCCATCCGCAGGCGGGCAGGTTTGCCGTGCAGCGCCGTGCTGTCGGCAACCGAGCCATCTTCCAGCTTGATGGAGAAGTGGAACAGCACGCTGCTGTTAGCGGTGATCTGCTGGCTCATGCCTGCTCCTTTTTCTCACCACGGAAACCGTCCAGCACGATCATGGCGGCCCCGATAAAGATAAAGCTGTCGGCCAGATTGAATGCCGGCCAGTGCGCACGCTGCCAGTAGAAGTCGAGGAAATCGACCACATGGCCCAACACCAGTCGATCAAAGACGTTGCCGAGGGCGCCGCCGATGATGAGTGAATAGGCGATACCGCTCCAACGCTGGGTCACCGACTGCTTGCGCAGCCAGTGGATCAGCAATCCACAGATGGCAAAAGCCAGCACCGCGAAGAACCAGCGCTGCCAGCCCCCCTGATCAGCCAGAAAGCTGAATGCGGCGCCCTTGTTGTAGACGTGAACCAGATTGAAGAAGGGGGTGATCTCCACCCCCGGGTAACCAAATGGCAGCAACTTGACCACGGCGAGCTTGCTCGCCTGGTCCAGTACAAAGGCCAGCACTGCCAGCCACAGCCAACGCAGGCCGCTTTTATGTTGAGTCATGTTCATCAGGCAAATTGACGAGTTTCGCCGTCACCCTCAACGTTGGTCACACAGCGACCACAGATCTCTTCGTGACCCGCGATGGTGCCCACATCTTCTACATGGTGCCAGCAGCGGTCGCACTTGGCGGCAGCAGACTGGGCCACGCTCAACCACAGGTCATCACGCTCGGTCGCCACAGAGCCTTCCGGCGCAGTGTCAGCCTCCACAACCTTGGCTTTGGAGGTGAGCAGCACAAAGCGCAGCTCATCAGCCAGGGCATTCAGGCGTGCAGCCAGCTCCGGCTTGGCGAACAGGGTCAGCTCGGCCTGCAGGGAGCCGCCGATGCGCTTCTCACCACGAGCCACTTCCAGCGCTTTGTTCACTTCACCGCGCACGGTGAGGATCTCGGCCCAGAACTCGTCGTTGAGGGTTTCACCCGCTTCCAGCCCGAACAGGCCGTCGTACCACTCTTCGGTGAAGACGAACTCGCCGCGCTCACCCGGCAGCAGGGCCCAGATTTCATCGGCGGTGAAGCTCATGATCGGCGCCATCCAGCGCACCATGGCCTCGGCAATGTGATAGAGGGCGGTCTGGCAGGAGCGACGGGCCAGGCTGTCAGCCTTGGCGGTGTATTGACGATCCTTGATGACGTCCAGATAGAAGGAGCCCATCTCGATGGAGCAGAACTGCATCAGCTTCTGGGTTACACCGTGGAAGTTGTACTCGTCGAATGCCGCCATGATCTCGGCCTGTACCGCTTTGGCACGACCCACAGCCCAACGATCCACCACTACCATGTCGGCAGGTGCCACCATGTCGGTCGCTGGATTGAAGCCGTTCAGGTTGGCCAGCAGGAAGCGGGCAGTATTGCGAATACGACGATAAGCATCGGCAGAGCGCTTGAGGATCTCGTCGGAGACAGTCATCTCGCCGGTGTAGTCAGTGCTCGCTACCCACAGACGCAGGATGTCTGCACCCAGCTTGTTCATTACGTCCTGCGGGCTCACCACGTTGCCGATGGACTTGGACATCTTGCGACCCTGACCATCCACGGTGAAGCCGTGAGTCAGCACCTGGTTGTAGGGAGCCTTGTCTTTCATGGCCACACCGATCATCAGGGAGGACATGAACCAGCCACGGTGCTGGTCAGAACCTTCCAGATACATGTCGGCCGGCTTGCCGTTGAACTCGGGACGGGCATCGACCACGGAGGCGTGGGTAGAACCGGAGTCAAACCAGACGTCGAGGGTGTCAGGCACCTTGTCGTACATGTCGGCATCGGCACCCAGCAGCTCAGCCTTGTCCAGATCCCACCATGCCTGAATGCCGGACTGCTCGACCCGCTTGGCTACTTCATGCATCAGGCGCACGGATTCCGGATGCAGTTCCTGGGTCTCTTTGTGGACGAACAGGGAGATGGGCACACCCCAGGTACGCTGACGGGAGATACACCAGTCTGGACGGTTCTCGACCATCGCCTGAATGCGGTTTTTACCCCAGGCCGGTACCCAGCCGCTCTGGCCTTGCTGGGCAATACCGTCCTTCTCGATGCGCTCGATCTCTTCCAGTGCGCGCTTGCGCAGACCCTTCTGCTCCATGCTGATGAACCACTGTGGAGTAGCACGGAAGATGATAGGGGTCTTGTGACGCCAGCAGTGCGGATAGGAGTGGTTGAACACCTTGTGATGCAACAGGGCGCCGCGCTCGGTCAGCACTTCGATCACGGAGGCGTTGGCCTTGAACACATGCTGACCGGCAAACAGTTCGGTATCCGGCAGGTAAACACCGTTGCTGCCAACCGGGTTGGCCACTTCCAGACCGTACTTCTGACCGACCACGAAGTCTTCCTGACCGTGGCCAGGTGCGGTGTGAACGGCACCGGTACCGGCATCCAGGGTAACGTGATCACCCAGTACCACCGGCACATCGAAGCTGTAGAAGGGGTGGTTGAAGCGCAGCAGCTCGAGCGCGGCCCCCTTGGCGTAGCCCAGATTGTGGAACTTCTCAATACCGGCGCGATCCATCACATCCTTGACCAGCTCGGCGGCCAGGATCAGACGCTCGGGGTGCTCACCTTCAACCTGCACCAGTGCGTAGTCGAGGTCGGCGTGCATGGCGATGGCGCGGTTGGCTGGCAGGGTCCACGGAGTGGTGGTCCAGATCACCGCAGAGATCGGGCCCTTGCCGGTGTGGCCTTCGGCGCAGTCAAACTTGGCGGCAACAGATGCCTCATCGACGGCCTTGAAGCGCACATCGATGGAGGGGGAGTTTTTGTCGTAGTACTCAACCTCGGCTTCAGCCAGGGCGGAGCCGCAATCGGTACACCAGTGCACCGGCTTGGAGCCTTTGTGCAGGTGGCCGTTTTCAACGATCTTGGCCATGGAGCGGATGATGTTGGCTTCGGTGCCAAAATCCATGGTCAGGTAGGGGTGTTCCCAGTCACCCAGCACACCCAGACGGATGAAGTCGGTCTTCTGCGCTTCGATCTGGGTCTTGGCGTATTTGCGGCACTCGGCGCGGAATTCGGCAGCGGAAACCTTCTCGCCCGGCTTGCCGACCATGCCTTCCACTTTCAGTTCGATAGGCAGACCGTGGCAATCCCAACCCGGCACATAGGGGGAATCGAAACCGGAGAGGCCCTTGGACTTGATGATGATGTCTTTGAGGATCTTGTTGACCGAGTGACCGATGTGAATATTGCCGTTCGCATAGGGGGGGCCATCATGCAGAATGAAAGAAGGCTTGCCCGCTTTGGCGCGGCGAATAGCGCCGTAGAGATCCTGATCGTACCAACGTTTCAGCATGTTGGGTTCGCGCTTGGCCAGATCGCCACGCATCGGAAACTCGGTTTCCGGAAGATTCAGGGTGTGTTTATAGTCGCTCATCAGTCCTGGGTTCCCTTCTTTTCTAAAAGAGTGCTGGGTAAATTGAATTGTGGCAGCCCGAACCAGGCTCGGGCCGCCAGGGCATCTCGTTCGATCTGCTCTTTCAAGGCAGTGAAAGAGGCAAACTTCTGCTCTTCGCGCAGCTTGTGGCGAAGCAGCACCTTGACCTGCTGACCATATAGATCACCAGAAAAATCAAATAGATGTACTTCCAATCTGGCTTGTGTACCGCTCAAGGTCGGCCGTACACCCACATTGGCTACACCGGGGAAGGTCTTGCCGGAACATATCACTTCCACCGCAAACACGCCACCGACCGGGATCACCTGACGCTTGAGGGCCAGATTGGCGGTGGGAAAACCTATGGTGCGCCCCAGCTTGTCGCCGTGAGCCACCCGGCCGCTGATGGTGTAGGGACGGCCAAGCATCAGCTCCACTTCCGCCATCCGGCCCGCCTTAAGGGCTTCACGCACCAGGGTGCTGCTGACCCGCTGCCGTTCGAGCTGGAAGCTCTGGGTGCTGATCACCTCGAAGCCGAAGCGATGACCCGCCTCCTCCAGCAGGTGGAAGTCACCTTCCCGCCCCTTGCCGAAGCGAAAATCATCGCCGACCACCAGATAGCGCACCCCGAGTCTCTCCACCAGCAACTGCTCGATGAAGGTCGAGGCCGCCTGCTCGGCAAAGCGGTGGCTGAAGCGCACGCAGAGCATGCGATCGATATGCAGCCCCTGCAGCGCTTCGTACTTTTCCCGCAACCGGCTCAGCCGGGCGGGCGCTGCCGTGCCGGCAAACAGTTCCAGCGGCTGCGGCTCAAACAGCATGACGCAGGCGGGCAATCCCAGCTGGGCCGCTTTCTCCTTGAGACGTGCCAATACCGCATGGTGACCCTGATGAACCCCATCAAAGTTGCCAATGGTTAATACACATCCCCGGTGACGGGGCTTGAGATTGTGAATGCCGCGAATAAGCTCCATCAGTGCCTTGTGCGTTGCTGCCATGGAAATCGGCGGATTATATATCAGGCAGCAGGCAGGATCAGCCCTCATAGCCTGATTTCAACTATCCGGGCCCAATCACGCCCCCTGCGGCGCCATGGGGCACTATCCCCATGGCGCCGCAGGATCACGGCTACTGCTGCCCCGATTTAAGGTGACGCGGCCGAATGCCCAGCAGCAGCAACACCACGGCATAGACCGCAGCCCCCAGCGACAGCAGCATGGTCAGCTGCAAACTGGCCTTGCCCATGCTCCATGCGCCCCACTGGGCCAAATCTGGCGACAGATAGGCGAGCACGCCCCCCATCAGCACGCTGGCGACCAGCAGCTTAAGGCAGAACACGCCAGTATGGCAGGAGGGACGATAGACGCTCTGCTGGTACAACCCCTTGAACAGCAAGGCCGCATTCAGAGTGCCCGAGCAGGCGGTCGAGAGCGCCAGCCCCACGTAACCGAGCGGGTAGATGAAGATGAGGTTGCAGACCATGTTGGCAATCATCGACATCACCCCGATCCGCACCGGCGTTTTGGTGTCCTGACGGGCGTAGTAACCGGGCGCCAGCACCTTGATCAGCATCAGGGAGAGCAGACCGGTAGTGGAGGCCAGCAGGCTGGCGCTCGACATGGCCACTTCATGCAGGCCAAATTCGCCGCGCATGAACAGCACTCGCAAAATGGGCTCGCGCATGACCGCAATGCCTATCATGGCGGGCAGGCCGAGCAGCATCACCATCCGCACCCCCCAATCCATGGTGCGGGAGAAGTCGGCCGGATCGGCATCCACATGCTTTTTCGCCAGCGCAGGCAGGATCACGGTACTGATGGCTACCGCAAACAGCCCGAGGGGGAACTCCAGCAGGCGATCCGAGTAGTAGAGATAGCTGATGGCACCAGTCGCCAGGAAGGAAGCCAGCATGGTGTTGACCAGCAGGTTGATCTGGCTGACCGAGACCCCGAACAGGGCCGGGAGCATCAGGGTGCGGATCTTCACCACCCCCGGGTGATTCCATCCCCACTTGGGCCATACCAGCATGTTGATTTGGCGCAAAAAGGGGTACTGGAACAGAAACTGCACCAAACCACCCAAAAAGACACCAATCGCCAGCGAGATCTCAGGTTTGTCCATCAGCGGTGCAATCCACCAGGCCGCCGCAATCATGGTGATGTTGAGAAACACCGGCGTGAACGACGAGACCGCAAAGCGGCCGAAGGTGTTGAGGATGGCTCCCGCCATGGCGGTAAAAGTGATAAACCAGAGGTAGGGGAAGGTGATTTTGAGCATCAGACTGGCGAGCTCGAACTTCTCGGCCGCAGGGCCGCCATGCAGCCAGTCCCAGAACCAGCCCCAGCCAAACAGCGCGGTCAGCACACCCGACCCCAGCACACCGAGCAGGGTGACCACAGTCACTATGCCCCCCAGCGTGCCCGCCACTGCGGCCAGCAATTCACGCACTTCCCCCTCGTCGCCATTTTTCTTGTACTCCGTCATCACGGGAACAAAGGCCTGGTTGAAGGCACCTTCGGCGAACAGACGGCGCAGAAAGTTGGGAATGCGATTGGCAAAAAAGAAGACGTCGGCGGCCACCCCGGCACCAAGCAGATTTGCGATGACTACATCGCGAACCAAGCCCATTACGCGGGATGCCAGCGTCATTCCGGACACTATCATGCCGGATTTGATCAATTTCTTACTCAAGACGAGGCCTCTGGAACTGTCAGAATGAAAAGAATGCTGCTAGAATCGGCCGACAGTTTAACCGTCTCCCTACTGACACACCACCGGGAGGCGGTGTTTATTTGCACAAATCATTTGACAATATGTGGTTGGAAGGGCATATTTCCGGGCCTTTTCAATACACTCGCTAAGACAGTTTTAGGAGTTTTACCTTGGCTAACATCAAATCTGCTAAGAAGCGCGCTCTTCAGTCAGAAAAACGCCGTCAGCACAACGCCAGCCGTCGTTCCATGACCCGTACCTACCTGAAGAAAGTCATTGCTGCTATCGCCTCTGGCGACAAAGCGGCTGCGACTGCCGCTTTCGCTGTTGCTCAGCCGATCATGGATCGTATGGCGACCAAAGGCCTGATCCACAAGAACAAAGCTGCTCGTCACAAGAGCCGCCTGTCTGCCCAGATCAAAGCTATGGCTTAATCAGCTTCTGCTGATCAAAGCTGAAAAAACCGGCCTTAGTGCCGGTTTTTTATTTATCTGCGCTGCAATAAAGTCGATGCAGCAAGCTGATCATTTCACGCACTTCATGGCTGCGCAGCGAATAGTAGACCGTCTGGGCCTCTTTGCGCGTCGTCACCAGCTCATCCCGCCGCAGCAGCGCCAGATGCTGTGACAAGGCCGACTGACTCAATCCCAATCGCTCGTTGAGCTCCCCCACTGACAGTTCGCGCTCCAGCAACTGGCACAGAATAAACAGTCGCCGTTCGTTGGCTAGCGCCTTGAGCAAGGCCACCGCTTTACTCGCATTGGCTTCCATCTCTTCAAGTTGCATCACATCTCTCCTCTACCACTGATCGCCGATGATACGTGGTGACGGGTCGTTTTAAAACGACAGGGTGGCCGGCTGGATGGCGGAGAAGTTCTCCTGGCCGGAAAAGAGAAAGGTAAAATCGCTCTCGCAGACCCGCTTCACCGCCGGATGCTGGATCATTCGCTCGGCGAAGATGACGTAATACTCCTCCATCAGATCCTGAGTTTCCCCGATCAGCATCACCCCCTCCCCCTCAAGGATCTCCTCCCGATAGATGGTGGGAGCCATGAAGATGCCCTGATTGAAGAAGCCAAACGCCTTCATCAAGGCGGCATCATCAAACTCGCCAAGAATGCTGGGAGAAACCCCCTGCTGCTCGAACCACTGGGTCAGCTGACGCCCCATGGCAGTACGGCGACCGGGGATCAGCAGCTTGCGCTCTTCCAGACAGGCTGGAAAGGGCTTTTCAGGCAACGGCGCCTTGCAGAAGAAGCTGACGCCACAGCCGCCCAACCGTTTGGAGAGCAGGCCCGCATGCTGGCTGGAGTCCACCGGACAGTCGGAGAGGATCATATCGAGCTTGTGCTCGCTCAGCTGCTCCAGCAGCAGTTCGTGGGTCGATTCGAAACAGCGCAGATGGATGGAACCATCATTGGGGATGACAGAGAGCAGCACGCGGCTGGCAAGGCGCTTGGAGAGGGCATCGGCGATGCCAACGTCGAACAGGATCTGGCTCTCCTTGCGGTAGTTGACGATATCGAGCATCTCGTAGGAGAGGCTGAACATCTTGTCGGCATAGCGAAACACCAGCTGGCCCAGCTCGGTCGCCTCAAGGGAGCGCCCCTTGCGTTTGAGTAGCTTGCCCCCGAGGCGCTGCTCCAGCAGCTTGATCTGACCGGTGACGGTTTGCGGGGTCAAAAAAAGGGCTTCCGCAGCCTGGGTAACGGAGCCCTTCTTCTGAGTCATCCAGAAATAGTAGAGATGGTTGTAGTTAAGGTGTGACATCCGATGGGGTTCCCGCTTGACGCGGACTCCGGTAGCAGCTGAGTTCAACCGCCAGAATGTCATACATGTCGCTAACCGAGTCAACCTTGTTCGCGCCAAACTGCTCCATCAGACTGGCCTTGAGGCGTGCTTTGTCCGGCATTCGGTCAGCGCAATAACGCTTGTTGGAACGCTTGACCATCTCCCCTGCCCGGCTGCTCAACGCCCGCTCGGAGAAAGTCTCGCCAAAGCGCGCCTTGGCTTGCTTGTCCCCCAGCAGCAGGGCGCTGTCTACCACCCCGTTCAGATAGGCAGAGCAGTTCGCCGAAGCTGCGTCCTGCTTGCAATCCTCCAGCCCGCCGGCCCATGCCGCGGGGCTCAACAACAGCATCAACAACCCTGTATGCAGCTTCATAGTCCCTCCGTACTCTGTTCCCCTTCACCCTTGGGAAGGGCCATGCGCAAGGCCAGATAGCCGACTACCGCCGCCATGGTGGAGCCCACCAGGATCCCGAGGCGAGAGTAGCTGCCGTAATCCAGCCCACCGTGCTCGAAGGCAAGCGACGCGATAAACATCGACATGGTGAACCCGATGCCACAGAGGATGCTGACCGCAAAAATCTGCTTGAAGTTGACCCCGGGCGGCAACTGGGCGATGCCCAGCTTGACCGACAGCCAGCTAATGGTGAACACCCCGAGCGGCTTGCCGATAAACAGCCCCAGCATGATCCCCATAGGTACCGGACTCAGCAGGGAGGAGAGACCAATCCCCTCCAGCGATACCCCTGCGTTGGCAAAGGCAAACAGCGGCAGGATCAGATAGGCACTCCAGGGGTGCAGCTGATGCTCCAGATACTTGAGCGGCGAGGCGTAACGCTTGCCGTTAAGCGGAACCATAAAGCCCACCACTACACCCGCCAGGGTCGCATGGACGCCAGACTTGAGCACCGCAACCCAGAGCACCAGGCCAACCAGCATGTAGAGGCTGATCCTGTCCTCACCACGACGATTCATCCAAAGCAGGGTGAGGGTTGCCAGAATACCGATGGCCAGCGCCTCCAGCGACAACTGCTGGGTATAGAAGAGCGCGATGATGATGATGACGCCGAGGTCATCCATGATGGCCAACGCCAGCAGGAATACCTTGAGGCTCACCGGCACCCGCTTGCCGAGCAGCGCCATCACCCCGAGGGCAAAGGCGATGTCGGTCGCAGCCGGAATTGCCCAGCCAGCGCGCGCCACTTCGTCCGAATAGTTGAAAAAGGCGTAGATCAAGGCCGGAGCCAGCATGCCGCCAACCGCCGCAATAGCCGGAAAAGTCGCTTGCACCCGAGAGGAGAGCGCCCCCTCAAGCATTTCACGCTTCACTTCCAGACCAACCAGCAGGAAGAAGATCGCCATAAAGCCATCGTTGATCCAGAGCAGCAGCGGCTTGTTGATGTCGAGAGCCGCGATGCGCACCTGCACCGGCGTGTCGAGAAACGCCTGATACCCGCCAGCCAGCGCGGTATTGGCTAAAATCATTGCCAGCATGGCAGCCATGATCAGAATAATTCCGGAGGCGGCCTCCAGCTTCAGGAACTTTTTGATTACGTCACTCATGGTTAAATTTTCCACCGTATTGCTTTGGTTTGAGTCTATCCCTTGCAACAACCAATGGAAAATCGTTTCTTGCTGCTCAATACAACGAAAAAACCGAAGGCAAAATAGAACATACCTGCTATAAGCAGGTTTTTCCTCGTCTCTGGCTACCGTCTTATTAATCAATAAAATGAATTTTCAATTATTTAACTGCATAAAAAAGGCGCCCTGAGGCGCCTTGCTATCAGATGGCGACGGGCGCCTTGATGCCGGGATGGGGGTCATAACCCTCGATCTCGAAATCCTCGAACTTGTAGTCGAAGATGGAGTCAGGTTTGCGCTTGATCACCAGGGTCGGCAGCGGGCGCGGCTCGCGGGATAGCTGCAGCGCAGTCTGCTCCATGTGATTGGAGTAGAGATGCACATCACCACCAGTCCAGACGAAGTCACCCACTTCCAGATCGCACTGCTGGGCCATCATATGGGTCAGCAGGGCGTAGCTGGCGATGTTGAACGGCAGGCCGAGGAACACATCACAGCTGCGCTGGTAGAGCTGGCAGGATAGCTTGCCGTCCGCCACATAGAACTGGAAGAAGGCGTGGCAGGGAGCCAGCGCCATCTTGTCCAGTTCACCCACGTTCCAGGCGGATACGATGATACGGCGCGAATCCGGGTTGTGCTTGATGTCATCCACCGCCTTCTGGATCTGGTCGATGACAGACCCGTCGGCCGCAGGCCAGGAGCGCCACTGCGCGCCGTAAACTGGCCCCAGATCGCCATTCTCGTCGGCCCACTCATCCCAGATGCTGACGCCATTTTCCTTCAGATAAGCGGTATTGGTATCGCCATTGAGGAACCAGAGCAGCTCGTGAATGATGGAGCGCAGATGGCATTTCTTGGTGGTGACCAGCGGGAAACCTTCCACCAGATTGAAGCGCATCTGATGGCCGAACAGGGAGACAGTACCGGTGCCGGTACGGTCAGACTTGACGGTCCCCTCATCAAGGATTTTCTGCATCAGGTCGAGATAAGCTCGCATTATTTCGCCTCCTTCACGGCATTACCGAACAACTGCGGACGCTTGTAGGCGGCCCAAATCATCAGGGCACCGGCGATAATCATCGGGGTGGAGAGGATCTGGCCCATGCTGATCTCCTGGAAGTAGAGACCGAGCTGGCTGTCCGGCTGGCGCACAAACTCCACCAGGAAGCGGAACAGGCCGTAGAACAGCAGGAACATGCCGGAGATGGCACCGCGCGGCGGATTCTTGCGCCAGAACAGGTTGAGGATGATGAACAGCACCACCCCTTCCAGGGCGAACTGGTAGAGCTGGGAGGGATGACGCGGCTCGGGGCCGGCCTCCGGGAAGATGATGGCCCAGGGCACATCGGTGACCCGGCCCCACAGCTCGCCGTTGAGGAAGTTGCCGATCCGGCCAACGCCGAGACCGAACGGAATGAGCGGTGCCACAAAGTCGGCCACGGTGAAGAAGTGGCGCTTGGTCTTGTGGGCAAACCAGATCATCGCGGTGATCACCCCGATCAACCCACCGTGGAACGACATACCGCCGGTCCAGATCTTGAACAGATAGGTGGGATCCGCGAGGAAGAGATCGAAGTTGTAGAACAGCACGTAACCGACACGGCCACCAAGGATCACCCCGAGGAAACCGTAGAACAGCAGATCCGACACCTCGTTGCGGGTCCAGCCGCTGTTCGGCGCATCGGCGCGACGGCCGGCAAGCCACATGGCAAACGCGAAACCGAACAGGTACATGAGACCATACCAGCGTACCGATAGTGGTCCCAAACTGAATGCTACGGGATCAATCTGCGAGAAAACCCAATATCCATCGTGCTGCATATGCGGCCCCAGTCAAAATAAAAGCCGCATTTTCCGATCATTCGTCAGCAGGGACAAGGCATGATTATCAATCACTCTGTTTCGATTTATGACCGGCTCGCAGCAAACCGCCCAAACCATGCTCCTCCAGATAGCGGGCAAACAGGCCGCGCAGTACATGGGGGTTGTCATGTTTGAGGCCATCGGCCATCAGTTCGGTCAACTCGCTCAGGGTGGATTGACGCAGCACGTACTTGATCCGGGCGATGTTGTGGGTGTTCATACTGAAGCGGCGATAGCCCATGGCAAGCAGCAGCAATACACCGACCGGATCACCGGCCAGCTCGCCACACACTGACACCGGCTTCTGGTAACGGTGGGAAGCATCAACCAACTGTTGCAGGGCGCGGATCACCGCAGGATGGAAGGCATCATAGATGTTGGCGACCCGGGAATTGTTGCGATCTACCGCCAGCAGGTACTGGGTCAGGTCGTTACTGCCCACCGACCAGAAATCGATGAGCGGCGCCATCTCCGGCAAGATAAAGAGGGCTGAGGGCACCTCGATCATCACCCCGAGGCTGGGGTAGCGGATCACCGCATCGCGGCTCGCCGCCTCTTCCGACACTTCCCGCCATGCCTGATCCAGCAGACGACGGGAAGCTTTGATTTCGCTGACGCTGCTGATCATCGGCAGCATGATGGCCAGATTGTCCAGCCCTTCACTGGCCCTCAGCATCGCCTTGAGCTGCACCAGAAACAGTTCGGGGTGATCCAGGGTGATCCGGATCCCCCGCCAGCCAAGGAAGGGGTTTTCCTCGACGATGGGGAAATAGGGTAACGGCTTGTCGCCGCCCACATCCAGCGTCCGCATGCAGACCGGCCGGTTGCGGTAGGTCTCCAGAATGCCGCGATAGCGGGCAGTCTGTTCCCACTCGGAGGGGAAGCTCTCCTGCAGCATAAAGGGGATCTCGGTGCGATAGAGACCGACCCCGTCCGCCAGCTGATTGAGGGAGATCTCGGTATCGGCACTGAGACCGGCGTTGAGCAGCAGGGAGACCTTGGTGCCGTCCGCCGTCTCCGAAGGCTGGTTGTCGACGCTGCGCACCAGGGTATCGAGCGCCCGCTCTTCGCTCAGCAGCTGACGATACTCGGTCAGGATCACCTGATTGGGCTCGATGAAGAGATCACCACTATAGCCATCGACGACCAGCATGCGACCACCGATGTCACCAAGGGGCAGATCAACCCCCATGATGGCGGCCACCCCCATGGCGCGGGCCAGAATGGCCGCGTGGGAGTTGGTTCCCCCCTTGAGCGAGACCACCCCGGTCAGATACTCGCGGGGCACTTCCGCCAGAATGGTAGCAGTCACCTCGTCGGCAACCAGCACCACCGGCTCGCCGATGGAGATATGTTCCGGTTCATTCTGCACCAGTCGGCTGATCAGCCGCTGGGCAATATCCTTCACGTCGGTGGAGCGCTCCTGCAGGTAAGGATCCTTCATCCCCTTGAACTGCTCGATCAAGCGATCGCTGATGAGCTTGACCGCAGATACCGCAGTCCAGTGCTCCTTGCTCACCTTGTTGCGAATGGGCTTGATGTAGCCGGGATCGTTCAGCAGATGGAGATAGATGTCGAAGATCGCCACCGAATCCTGGCTGTAGCTCTCGCGAAAACGCAGCGCCAGACTCTCCAAGTCGTGCCGCACTTCCTCAACCGCCAGCTCCAGCCGCGCCAGCTGGCTGGCATGGTCTTCATCCTTGCGCGGGGTAATGGACGAGAGCGCCTTGCGGGGCCGCCACACCCAGGCCTTGGCCATGGCGATGCCGCTGGCACCGGCAATACCGCGCAGCGGCTTGCTCCAGTCGGTCTTCTGCAACCACCCCTTGGCTTGCGCCTGGGCGATCCGCGCCGCCAGCTGGGCCGCCAGGGTGACCATGAAGGACTCTTCCCCCTCATCGAAGCGGCGGCTCTCCTTCTGCTGCACCACAAGAATGCCGACCACCTGACGCTGATGCATGATGGGTGCGCCGAGGAAGGAGCGGAACGCCTCTTCGGCCACATCGGGCAGGAATTTGAAGCTGGGGTGTGCGGGGGCATCAGCCAAGTTGATCAACTCTTCACGCTGACCTACCAGACCGACGATGCCCTGCTCGTAGGGCAGGGTCACCTTGCCCACCGCGGACGGGGCCAAGCCGTCGGTAGCCGCCAGGCGATAGCGGCGCACCTCGGGTTCCGAGACATAGACGGAGCAGCAGTCCACTGCCATGGCGTGCCGGGTCTGGCTCACCAATGCTTGCAAGGCCTGCTCGAGGGTATTGGCCTCGGCCATGCTCTCGACGATACGTCTCAGTTCCGTTAACAACTAATCTGTGCTCCTTAACGGGCGCGGTTGCGCCGCCCATCCTTCTTGTTGACCTGCACTGCCGGCACCGGCATCGCCAGCGGGGCAAACTCTTTCATGACCCGGCGGTAAACCTCCCGCTTGAACGAGACGACCTGACGCACCGGATACCAGAAGCTGACCCAACGCCAGTCGTCAAATTCGGGATGGCCATGACAGCCGAACTGGATCCGCGACTCCTTGCCCGAATTCAGCTGTAACAGGAACCATTTTTGTTTTTGGCCAATACAGACCGGTGAACTGTCCCAGCGGACAAGACGTTTGGGTAAACGGTACTTTAGCCAGTTACGACTGGTGGCCATGATGGTCACATCTTCGGGCTTGAGGCCAATCTCCTCATACAGCTCTCGATACATGGCCTGCTCTGGCGTTTCACCATCATCAACCCCCCCCTGCGGAAACTGCCAGGAGTGCTGCCCATAGCGTTTAGCCCACAACACTTGTCCTTCACGGTTACAGATCACGATACCGACATTGGGACGAAATCCGTCGCCATCAATCACGTGATCACCTTATAAAGGCTGAATCTATAAGGAGATTGTTCCACATTCACTCCGTGGCAGCAAACAAGGAGTGAATCCCCTGTTTCATGAATAACTTTCGATTTCAAACATACTTATAAACAAATCCAAGGATCCGCGCCCCCAAGTTGCCCACCCAGGCTGTGCATAAAGCTGTTAGCAAACGGGTATATACAGTACTTTTTAACTGTACGCGAAAAGTGCCTCTCCGTATCACCACGCGACATAAAATATAAAAAATCATTATTTTTTATAAGCTTGAGATAAAACAACTGGATCTAGATCCATGTTCCACCAAGAGCCAGATCCATGATCCTGATTGTGAACAAGTTCAACTGCTCAAAGATCCACCGCGGCGAAATTATCCACAGGAGTGGCACAATATCTACCCCGTTTACCCTGTAAAAATGGGGTGGCATTCACAATTTTTTGTAACATATCAGCGACTCCACCCACTTTCATCCACTTATCCAAGATTTCTGTGGATAACTGTGTGTAACATCATGCACAAACCCTTGGACAACTATTTCGAGGTCAAACCAGACCTGGTTTACTGCTCGATAAAACAGACAAAACCCTTTAAAATCATCACGATGAGCTGATAGCCCCCAAATTCTCTGCATTTGATCTTATCCACTCAGGATCGGTTATAAAAACAGCGATCCTTCTCGGGATCCTCCCCTGTTAGAATATGGCGAGCAAGATGGAGCCAACTATGCCAAGCAATCCCCAATCCGAGCAGGAGTTATTGAGCCGCGCCTATGCCATGGCCGGCTTCACGCTGGCGCAGCTGGCCGCCGAGGCTGGCGTCGCTGTGCCCAAAGACCTGCGCCGTGACAAGGGGTGGGTCGGTCAGTTGATCGAGCTGCAACTGGGGGCCAGCGCCGGGAGCAAGCCAGAGCAGGACTTCCCGGAACTGGGGATCGAACTCAAGACGATCCCCGTGGATCCTCAAGGCAAACCGCTGGAGACCACCTTCGTCTGCGTTGCCCCGCTGATCGGCGTCAGCGGCCAGCGCTGGGAGGAGTCCAACGTGCGCAACAAGCTCTCCCGGGTGCTCTGGATCCCGGTGGAAGGCAGTCGCGAGATCCCGGTTGGCGAGCGGCGGGTCGGCATGCCGCTGATGTGGAGCCCGAATGAAGAGGAAGATCGACTACTGCGTCAGGACTGGGAGGAGCTGATGGACATGATAGTGCTGGGAGAAGTGGAGCAGATCAGCGCCCGCCACGGCCAGGTGATGCAACTGCGGCCCAAGGCGGCCAACAACAAGGCGCTGACTCGCGCCATCGGCCGCGATGGTCAACCCATCATGACCCTGCCCCGCGGCTTCTATCTCAAGATCGACTTTACCCACAGTTTGCTGCAACGCTATTTTGCCTTGCCGACTTGATCCGCCTTATCAACATCTTTGTCATATGGTGGTATAAAAATAGACAGGAGCCATTTTTAACTCACAGACAAGGAGGCGTCATGCCACTGATCAAACAGTTTTTGAAGTCCAAGCCCGAGGTCAAGGTGACCTTTGCCGTAGAGAAAGAGGCGGCTGCTGGGGCAGAACAGGTGATGCTGATCGGCGAGTTCACCCAGTGGCAACCGGTCGAGCTGAAACGCATGAAGAGCGGCGAGTTCAAAGCCACCCTCAATCTGCCGACCGACGGCCCGGGGTACTTTGAATATTGCTACCAGCTCATCACTCCGGCAGGGGAAACCCTCTACGAGAATGACTGGGCAGCGGATGACTATGTGCCAGGCCCCTTCGGGCGAGACAACTCGGTAGTTCGGGTCATCCAGTAACGGCTCCCAGATAGCCAATAGACGGATACAAAAAAGGCTCGCCATTGGCGAGCCTTTTCACTACCTGTCGAGCTATTTGCCGACATACCGACACCAATTCGAATCGAATTAGTTGAGCTTCTCTTTGATACGAGCAGCTTTGCCGGACAGGTTGCGCAGGTAGTACAGTTTGGCGCGGCGAACATCACCACGACGCTTCAGTTCTACACTGTGGATCAGCGGAGAGTGAGTCTGGAATACACGCTCAACACCTTCGCCGTTGGAGATCTTGCGAACGGTGAAAGCAGAGTGCAGACCGCGGTTACGCTTGGCAATAACGATGCCTTCGAAAGCCTGCAGACGCTCTTTACCACCTTCTTTAACACGAACTTGAACACGTACAGTGTCGCCCTGGGCAAAAGCCGGGATGTCGGTACGCAGTTGCTCTTGTTCAAGCTGCTGAATAATCTTGCTCATTGTCTTTCCTTACCTAGGATAAACTGAAAACTCTACTTAACGCTGTCACGCACTTCGCGGACATACTCGGCAAGAAGTGATTCTTGCTCGTCAGTCAGAGCTAGGTTGTTAATAAGTTCCGGCCTTCTTTGCCAGGTTCGTCCGAGCGACTGCTTGAGACGCCAGCGTCGAATCACTTCGTGATTGCCGCTTGTCAGCGCCTCGGGCACCGCCAATCCATCCAACACCTCCGGCCGAGTATAGTGGGGATGATCCAGCAAGCCATCCGTAAAGGAGTCTTGCTCGGCACTGGCCTGATCGCCCAAAACCCCGGGGACCAGACGCGAAACCGCATCGATCAGGGTCATGGCAGGCAACTCGCCACCACTTAACACGTAATCCCCGATAGACCACTCTTCGTCGACTTCGGTTTGTATCACGCGTTCATCGATACCTTCGTATCGACCGGCTACCAGAATCAGTTTCTGATTCGTCGCCAACTCGGTTACGCCCGCTTGAGTCAGCTTGCGTCCCTGAGGAGAGAGATAGATGACTTTCGCCCCGTCTCCCGCTGCTTGCTTGGCTGCATGAATCGCGTCACGCAGCGGCTGAACCATCATTAACATGCCAGGCCCACCACCATAAGGACGATCATCGACCGTACGGTGTTTGTCGTGGGTAAACTCCCGGGGGTTCCAGCACTCAATCTGCAGCAGGCCACTCTTGACGGCCCGACCCGTTACCCCGTGCTCGGTAATGGCTCGGAACATTTCAGGGAAGAGGCTAATAACCCCAATCCACATAAGAAACCTCCGGCACCCGTGTTAGCGCGGGAAACTAGAAACCAGGATCCCAATCAACTTCGATTGTTCGAGCAGTCAGATCAATATTCTTGATCACCTGCTCTTCCAGGAACGGAATCAACCGCTCCTTTGCACCAAAGGCATCTTTTACATTGGCCTCAACCACCAACACATCGTTGGAGCCGGTTTCCATCAATTCGGTCACCTTGCCCAGGTCGTATCCCTTGGTGGTCACCACGGAGCAACCAATCAGGTCACGCCAGTAGAACTCACCTTCAGGCAACGCAGGCAACAGATCGGCGGGTACGCCAATCTCGACATTGGTCAATGCCAGGGCATCTTCGCGCACATCGATACCATCGAGTTTGCAGATCAGACCCTTGTTGTGACGTTTCCAGGATGAAACCCGAATTTCACGCCACGCCCCGTTCTGATTAATCAGCCAGGGGTTGTAATCGAAAATCGCTTCGGCAACATCGGTGAAGGAGTTCACTTTAAGCCAGCCCTTGATGCCATAAACGGTACCCAGGGTGCCCAGAACTACAGGTTTTTCCACCTTAACTCCTTACCGTTGGGCTGATTAAGCAGCTTTTTTAGCGTCTTTGATCAGCTTGGCAACGCGGTCAGAAACAGCGGCACCAGTAGCAACCCAATGCTCGATACGAGCCAGGTCCAGGTTCAGCTTTTCAGCTTGACCAGCAGCAACCGGGTTGAAGAAACCAACGCGCTCGATGAAGCGACCGTCACGGGCGCAACGGCTGTCAGAAACTACTACCTGGTAGAACGGACGCTTTTTCGCGCCACCACGTTGTAAACGAATGGTTACCATATCGTCCTCATTAACATCTAATGAACAAGGCCCGCAAACACGCGGACCCTAGCTTAAAATAAGCCGCGTAATTCTACTTGGATTCGTAATAATTGCAACCAAGCCAGCCATTTTTTGCGCAGAGCGGCAATGAAAAGGGGCCTGCCACTGCAGACCCCCATCAACACGCAGGCCGGATCAGAACGGGCCGCGACCGCCACCGAACCCGGGGGGCATCATGTTCTTCATCTGGCTCATCATTTTGCGCATGCCGCCCTTGCCGGACATTTTCTTCATCATGCGCTGCATCTCGGTGAACTGCTTGAGCAGCTTGTTCACGTCCTGCACCTGCATGCCGGAGCCTGCGGCGATACGGCGTTTGCGGGAACCCTTGATGAGATCAGGATGAGCGCGCTCCTTGGGCGTCATGGAGCTGATGATGGCCTCCATCCGCACGGTGAGCTTGTCATCCATCTGATCTTTAACGTTATCCGGCAGCCCGGACATGCCGGGCAGCTTGTCGAGCATCCCCATCATGCCGCCCATGTTGCGCATCTGGGCCAGCTGCTCGCGGAAATCTTCCAGATCGAAGCCTTTGCCACTCTTGACCTTGCTAGCCAGCTTGGCCGCTTTCTCTTTATCGACGTTGCGCTCGACTTCCTCGATCAGAGAGAGCACATCGCCCATACCGAGGATACGGGAGGCGAGACGATCCGGGTGGAACGGCTCCAGCGCATCGGTCTTTTCACCCATACCGATAAACTTGACCGGCTTGCCGGTGATGTGACGCACCGACAGAGCAGCACCACCACGGGCATCGCCGTCCGCCTTGGTAAGGATGACACCGGTGAGCGGCAGCGCTTCGTTGAACGCCTTGGCGGTGTTGGCGGCATCCTGACCTGTCATGGCATCCACCACGAACAGGGTCTCGACCGGCTTGATGGTGGCATGCAGATCCTGGATCTCGGCCATCATCTCGCTATCAACGTGCAGACGACCGGCGGTATCGACGATCACCACGTCATAGAATTTCTTGCGCGCCTGATCGATGGCGGCGGTGGCGATGTCGACCGGCTTCTGGCTGGCATCGCTGGGGAAGAAGTCGACACCGATGTCGCTGGCCAGGGTCTCCAGCTGCTTGATCGCTGCTGGGCGATAAACGTCGGCACTGACTACCAGCACCTTCTTCTTGCTGCGCTCTTTGAGCAGCTTGGCCAGTTTGCCAACTGTGGTGGTCTTACCGGCCCCCTGCAGACCGGCCATCAGGATGATGGCAGGCGGCTGGGCAGCCAGGTTGAGCTGTTCGTTGGCCTCCCCCATTACGGTGACCAGTTCACCGTGCACAATCTTGATGAATGCCTGGCCCGGGCTCAGGGATTTGGCCACTTCCTGCCCGACTGCGCGCTCTTTGACACGCGCCACGAAATCACGCACGACCGGCAGGGCGACATCCGCCTCGAGCAGCGCCATGCGGACTTCACGCAGGGTTTCCTTGATATTGTCTTCGGTCAGGCGACCACGGCCACTGACATTGCGCAAGGTGCGCGAGAGTCGTTCAGTCAAATTCTCAAACATGACGGATTCCGGTTCTTGGCGTAATAAATTGGGGGCATTATAACCCAGAGCGGGCGCGAGGACGATTATTCACCGCACCGCAGCAGCAGGGAGCTTCTCCCTATATATGGGCAGATCGGCCGCTGCACAACTGGCGAGCACTTCTCGTGCAAGGTATACTGCCCCTCTTACCCTCAAAAGCTTGTGCAACAACGACCTGGTTATGATCGTAATCTCTGTTCTGGCCCTGGCGTTTTATCTGCTGGCCATCATCGCCTCCCTGCATCTGTTACTGAGCGCCAAGCCGGTGGGACAGCGCTCCCTGTTTGCCTGTATCGGATTGGCCCTGATCGCCCACGCCAGTGCCCTCGGTTCAGAGGTATTGCAGAGTTACGGCCAGAACCTGAGCATGCTCAACGTTGCCTCGCTGGTCAGCCTCATCATCAGTTGCTTCATGACTTGCGTAACCCGCCGCTTCAACGGCTGGATCCTGCTGCCGGTGGTCTACAGCTTCTCGGCCCTGTTGCTGGCTGCCAGCGCCTTGATCCCGGGTCGCTACATAACCCATCTGGAGGCCCACCCCCAGCTGTTGCTGCACATCGGCCTCGCCCTGATGGCCTACTCGGTATTGATGATCGCCTGTCTGTTTGCGCTGCAGCTCGCCTGTCTGGACAAGCAGCTTAAATCTCGAAAAATCAGCAACCTGCCAGCCATGCCGCCACTGATGACAGTGGAGAAACGGCTGTTTCAGTTGATCTCTGCAGGGGTGCTGCTACTGACACTCTCCATCGCTTCCGGCCTCTTCTTCCTCGAAGATATGTTCGCCCAGGGCAAGTCTCACAAGGCAGTGCTCTCCATCCTGGCATGGTGTGTCTACGTGTTGCTGCTGTGGGGTCATCACACCTATGGCTGGCGCGGCCGCAAAGTCATCACGCTCAGTCTGATCGGCAGCTTCATCCTGACTCTTGCCTACTTTGGCAGTCGCTTCGTCAAAGAAGTGCTGTTGAGCTGACACCTATACTCTTTTAGCCATACCATCCAACAGGAGCCCTTTTTGGACAGCATCTCAACGAGTACATTACTGATTGTTCTCGTTATCTTGATCCTTCTTTCCGCCTTTTTCTCCAGTGCCGAAACCGGCCTGATGTCCATCAACCGCTACAAACTGCGGCATCTGGCACAGACCAAACACAAAGCCGCACGTCGCGTCGAACAACTGCTCGCCCGCCCCGATCGCCTGCTGGGGCTGATCCTGATCGGCAACAATCTGGTCAATATCCTCGCCTCCGCCATCGCCACCATCGTCTGTATCCGGCTGTTTGGTGATCTCGGGGTCGCCATCGCCACCTTCGGCCTGACCCTGGTAGTGCTGGTATTCGGTGAAGTGACCCCCAAGACCCTGGCAGCCATGTTTCCGGAGAAGATCGCCTATCCCGCCTCCTGGATCCTCAAGGGGCTGATGGTGCCGCTCTCGCCGCTGGTCTGGCTGATCAACGGCATCACCAGCGGCCTGCTCAAGATGCTGAAGATCAATCCTAACAAGGATGACTCCCTCAACACCGAGGAACTGCGCACCATCGTCAATGAGGCGGGTAACCTGATCCCCCAGCGTCATCAAGAGATGCTGCTGAGCATTCTGGATCTCGACAAGATGCTGGTCGAGGACATCATGGTGCCGCGCAGCGATATCTACGCCATCGACATCAACGATGACTGGAAGAGCATCCAGCGCCAGCTGGCCCACTGCGCTCACACCAAGATCCTGCTCTATCGCGACAATATCGACGACGTTGTCGGCTTTTTGCACGCGCGCGATGCCCTGCGGCTGGTAGCCAGGGACCAGTTCAACAAATCGAGTCTGTTGCGGGAAGTGGACGAGATCTACTTCATTCCGGAAGGAACGCCGCTCAACGTGCAGCTGGCCAAGTTCCAGCGCAACAAGGAGCGAATTGGCCTGATCGTCGACGAATACGGCGACATTCAGGGGTTGATCACCCTGGACGATATTCTGGAAGAGATCGTCGGCGACTTCACCACCTCCATGACGCCAGCGCCGAGCGACGAGATCCACCCCCAGTCAGATGGTTCTTATCTGGTCGAAGGCTCAGCCAATATTCGTGAGCTGAACAAGGAGATGAACTGGCACCTGCCCATCGACGGCCCTCGTACCCTCAACGGCCTGATCCTCGAATATCTGGAGGAGATCCCCCAGCCCAACATCGGGATCCGGTTGGCCGGTTATCCTATCGAGATCCTCGATGTGGAGAACAACATGGTGAAGATGGCGCGGATCATGCCGGCATCGTACCGGGCGGAGTCGGATTCACAAGATTGAAAAAGGGCTGCCAGTGGCAGCCCTTTTCTATTGCTCATCGTCATCATCCGGCTCCAGCACCAGCGTCGGGATCAACTCGCCAAACACCCGTTGCAGCTCGTCACGGTTGGCCAGCAGGTCTTGCAGCGTATAGCTGTCCATCACCGCCAGAAACGCATCCATCGCCTCTTTCAGCGCACTCTTGAGCAGACAGACAGAGACGATGTGACAAGCGGGCGAACCGCAGTCAATGCCGTCCAGATTGCCTTCCAGCGACCTGATCACCTGCCCGATGTTGATGGTGGCGGGATCGCAAGCCATACGAATACCGCCATTCTTGCCCCGCTGGGATTGCAGATAGCCCAGCTTCACCAGCTGATTGACCACCTTCACCATGTGGTTGCGGGAAACGCCATACAGGGCCGATACCTTGGCAACGCTCGACAACTCCCCTTCCGGCAGGGTGGCAAGATAGAGCAGGGCTCTCAATCCGAAATCTGTATAACTGGTTAGTCTCATAAAACCTGATTAGCGCGATGCGAAAAGTGGAGTATTGATTCAAATCAAATAAACATCTAGGATGCCACTTATTAAATGACATTTTATATGTTCAATTAGAACGAGGCCCCTATGCTAGATCAAACCACCGTTGCCGTCATCAAAAGCACCATTCCGCTGCTCGAATCGGCAGGCCCTGCCCTCACCCAGCACTTCTACCAGCGGATGTTCAGCCATAACCCGGAGCTGAAAGATATCTTCAACCTGGCCCACCAACGCAGTGGCGGCCAGCCGCTGGCCCTGTTCAATGCAGTCGCCGCGTATGCAAAGAATATCGACAATCTGGGAGCGCTCGCCGGTGCGGTCGAGCGGATTGCGCACAAACATACCGGATTCCTGATCCAGCCGGAACAATATCACATTGTAGGTAGTCATCTCTTGGCCACGCTCAAAGAATTGGGCGGAAGTGCGGTCACCGACGAGGTGCTGGAGGCATGGGGCAAGGCGTATGGCGTGCTGGCCGACATCTTCATCGGCCGCGAGCAGGAGATCTATCAGGAGAAGGCCAATCAGGATGGCGGCTGGCAAGGTACCCGCACCTTCATCATCAAGGAGAAGCGAGCCGAGAGCGACCTCATCACCTCCTTCCTGCTGGCGCCGGAAGATGGCAAGCCGGTACTGACCTTCAAACCGGGCCAATACCTCAGCATCAAGCTGGTTCACCCCGAGCTGGAATATCAGGAGATCCGCCAATACTCCCTCTCCGATGCTCCCAACGGGCAGGATTACCGCATCAGCGTCAAGCGTGAGCCGCAGGGTCAGGTCTCCAACCTGCTGCACGATCACCTGCAGGCGGGTGACAAGATCGAGGTGATGCCCCCTACCGGCGATTTCTACCTGAAAGCCGACAGCCAGACCCCGGTGGTACTGCTCTCAGCCGGTGTCGGCGTGACGCCGATGATGAGCATGCTCAACCAGCTGCTGGCGAACGGCCATCAGGCTGATGTCACCTGGCTGCACGCCTGCGAACAGGGCGCTGTACACGCCTTCCGGGAGGATATTCAGCAAAAATCCCGCCAGCATCCCAACTTGCTGAGCCGGATCTGGTATCGGGAACCGGAGGCCAGTGATGTGCAGGGTCAAGATTACGATCAGTCCGGTACCATGGATCTGGCCGCAGTGAAGGAGCGCATCACGCCAGAGGCCCACTACTACTTCTGTGGCCCTGTCGGCTTCATGCAAGAGATCAAGCGGCAGCTGCTGGCGGCTGGAGTGCCAGTCGGGCAGCTCCATTACGAAGTTTTTGGCCCCCACCAAGATCTCTAAGGCGCGGGAAGCCATATAACAGAGGAAGGTTCCGGCCTGTCATGGCACGGCGGCTGGAACCGGACCCACAGGTGCAGATCTGTGGGTCATTTTTTTGGATCAGTGCATCGCCTTGGCGCGGGCCACCACGTTGGCCGGCATCCTGTTGCCAAGACGGTTGAGCAGAGTCGCCGCCTTCTGGTGCAGCGCCTTGTCACCTATGACGGAGCCATGGAGCCAGCGATAGGCGTCCTCATAATCAAGCGGACTGCCCATCCCCTGCAACAGCATCTCGACCCACTCGATGCGAGCCCGCAGAAAACCGAGGCTGGCTGCCTCGCGCATCAGGGTCTCGGCTCGCACCAAATCCTTCTGCACCAAAGTTCCTTTCCAGTAGTAGCGGCCCAGTTGCTCCAGCGCCGGAGCCAACCCCTGATTGGCCGCCTCCCACATATATTGCACCCCGATCTCGGCATTGGGTTTGGTACAGACACCCCACGCCAGCATATCCCCCCAGAGGAATTGATAGGCCGGGATCTTCATCACCGAGGCGCGCGCTTCGATATCCTGAGTCAGCTGACAGCGATCCTGCTTCACCTGAGTGAGGTGGCGCCCCTGCTCAATCCAGTTGAGCAGCTCGTCCTGACGATAGAGCGGCACCGCCTGCAACTCGCCAGCGGCCAGAGGTGCGGGAGGCGCCACTACAGCGGCAGGCTCCGCCGGTTTTGGCAGCGGCGCGGCCCCCTCGCCACTGCTGGCAACGAGTGTGACCGGCTCGGTCGGGAGCAAGACGGGGACGGCCTCAGAGGGCGCTGGCGTAGCAGCAGAGACAGGGGCCGTTGACACCGCAGCACTGCTTGCTGTCGGTGCCGATGCACTTGCTGCAGGCGCATCGCTCGATACGGCAGCCGATACCGCCTCGGCACCATAGAGGGGCGCGGTGAATGCACCGACAAGAACGAGAAGGGTAAGGGGTTTCATCATAAGGATCTCCTGCTGCACTCTGTTATCGGCATCAAGCCCCATCCCCTTAGCCTGCCGGGCGGATCTCATCAATACAAAAGGGAGCCGAAGCTCCCTTGTTGGCACGGTTGACCCGCTTACTTGACGAAATCGACACCCAGCTGGATATCGGCTTTCAGGGTAGCCAGCATGCCTTCCATCGCTTCCTGCTCGAACGCGCTCAGCTTGCCGTAATCCAGTACGGTTTCGACGCCGTTCTTGCCCAGTAGTACCGGCTGCGCGAAGAAGGTGGCGTGCTCGCCGTTGCCTTCCACGTAGGCGCACTCAACAACGTTGGCTTCGCCCTGCAGACCCTTGATGAGGGAGAGACCGAAACGGCAAGCCGCCTGACCCATGGAGAGGGTCGCAGAACCACCACCGGCCTTGGCTTCTACCACTTCGGTACCGGCATTCTGGATGCGCTTGGTCATGGCAGCCACTTCTTCAGCAGTGAAGGAGGCACCTTCAATCTGGGAGAGCAGCGGCAGAATGGTGACGCCACTGTGACCACCGATCACATTGACGCGAACCTTGTCGATGTTCAGCCCTTTGGCAGCGGCCACGAAGGTCTCGGCGCGGATCACATCCAGGGTGGTGACACCGAACAGGCGACGCTTGTCATAGACACCGGCTTTCTTCAGCACTTCGGCGGCGATAGCCACAGTGGTGTTGACCGGGTTGGTGATGATGCCGATCAGTGCTTTCGGGCAAGTGGCCGCGCACTTCTCGACCAGATTCTTGACGATACCGGCGTTGATATTGAACAGGTCGGAGCGATCCATCCCCGGCTTGCGTGCCACACCGGCGGAAATCAGCACCACATCGGCCCCAACCAGCGCAGGAGTCGGATCTTCACCGCAGAAGCCCTTGATGGCGACGTCGGTAGGAATATGACTGAGGTCAACGGCCACACCCGGAGTAACCGGGGCGATGTCATACAGGCTCAGCTCGGAGCCAGCCGGCAGACGGTTTTTCAACAGCAGAGCGAGGGCTTGACCGATGCCACCAGCGGCACCCAGAACGGCAACTTTCATGATCAACTCCATGTTTAAGCGTAGGTTTAAGGTTGTTTGTTGTTGTGCGCCCAACCTTAATGGATCCCCCCATAAAAAACAATCTGATAACAGTTGCAGTCACGGGTTCTGTGAGCCACGAAACATGCGGGAGCAAAAATTGGAGGGAAATACAAAAAGTTGGAGGAGAAGCACAGTTTTTCTGCACTTCTCCTTACCATAAAGAGGTAGATTTGAAGGTCTCAGGATTGGAATGCCAGCGCCCGTTTTTCACACCAGCGAAAACCAATTGTTAACAATCCGTTCATCGCCAGATAAAGCCCACCAGCCACCCCGAACACCGCCAGGGTATCGTAGGTCTGGGCATTCAGCCCCTGCGCCAGCCCCATGATATCCATGATGGTGATGGTACTGGCAAGGGAGCTCCCCTTGAGCACCAGGATCACCTCGTTGGAGTAGGCAGGCACCAGATGACGGGCGGCGTGGCGCACCTTCATCCACAAGGTCTGGCGGCCGTTAAAGCCAAGCGCACGACACGCCTCTACTTCACCGGCCGGGATGGCATCGAGCGCCCCCTTGAACAACCGGGTGGAGTAGGCCGCCGTGTTGAGCCCCAGCGCCAACACGGCGCAGAACCAGGGCTGCTTGAGCAGCGGCCAGAGCGGGCTGGCTTTCAGCCACTCGAACTGGCCCGGCCCGTAGTAAATCAGGAAGATCTGAATGAGCAGCGGCGTACCGGTAAAGAGCAGCACCCACAGCTGCACCAGCTGGGTCGCCACCGGCAGGCGCAGCTCCAGCACCCAGGTCATCAGGGCTGCCAACACAATCCCCAGCAGCAGGCTGAACAGGGTCAGCTCCAGCGTGGTGACAAGACCGCCCAGCAACGTAACGAGATACTCTTGCATCAGTTAGCCTCCGTAGCGGCGGGTGTAGCGGGCAGCCAGCCCGAGGCCGTACTCGCTCACCAGACTGATGGCCAGATAGATGAGGGCCGCGGCGGCATACCAGGTGAACGGCTCATAGGTACTGGCCGAGGCCATCTGGGCCTGACGCATCATCTCGTTCACCCCGATAAGCGACACCAGCGCGGTATCTTTCAGCAATACCAACCACTGGTTGCCGAGACCCGGCAAGGCATGACGCCACGCCTGAGGCAACACGATGCGAAAGAAGATGTGGCTCTTGTTCAAACCCAGCGCCAGCGCCGCCAGCCGTTGACCTGAAGGCACCGCATTGAGCGCCGCCCTCAGGGTCTGGGTCGCATAGCTGGCAAACAGCAGGGAGAGCGCCAGCACGCCACAGGCGAACGGACTGAACTCCACATACTCGCCAGTGATGAGGAACAGCACCTGGGTCGAGCCGAAGTAGATGAACAGCACCACCAGCAACTCGGGCAGGCCACGGATCAGCGTGGTCAGGGTGGCCACCGGCCACACCAGCGCACGCTGCTTGCTGAGCTCGGCGGCACTGAACGCCAGTGCCAATACCATGCCCCCGACCAGTGATGCCAAGGCCAGCCCGAGGGTCATCCAGGCTGCATCCAACAACAGGCTTAACATGGCTTACTGCGCGAAGTATTTGTCGAAGATTTTCTGATAGGTGCCGTTGGCCTTGATCTCGGCCAGCCCCTTGTTCAGCTGGGTCAGCAGCTCCTGATTGCCCTTGGCGACCGCGATGCCAAAGCCGGTACCGAAGTACTTGGCATCGGTCACCGGCGCCCCCACCACCGCATACTCCTTGTGCTGCTTCAGCCAGTCGGCAGCAACGGCGGTATCAGCAAACACACCGTCGGTACGGCCATTCATCATGTCGAGGAAGGCGCTCTGGTAGCTGGCATAAGGAACGGTCAGCAGACCCTTGCTCACCCAATTATCCACCAGATAGGACTGGTGAGAGGTGCCGTTCTGCACGCCGACTGTCTTGTCGACCATCTCTTCCGGCCCCTTGAAGGCACCTTTCTTGGCGACGAATACTGCTGAGTTCTCGTAGTAGATGTCGGAGAAATCGACCTGAGCGGCCCGCTCCGGGGTCACGTCCATGGCGGCGATGGCTGCATCATAGCGACGGAATTTCAGGCTGGGGATCAGGCTGTCAAAGGCCTGGTTATGGAAGCTGCACTCCAGCTTGGCCTGCTCGCAGATGGCGCGCGCCAGATCGATGTCAAAACCCTGAAACTCGTTCTTGTCATCCAGGTATTCGAACGGTGCGTAGGTGGCCTCGGTGGCGAACTTGATCTCTTTGGCCAGTACGGAGGTACTCAACAGGCCCATGGCAGCAACCAACAACAGACTCTTTTTCATGACAGCTTCCTTATCGATTCAATATCAATGCATCAAGAATTCGGCAAACCGGCTGGTTTGCGGGGATTGGAAAATGGCAGCGGTGCCGGATTCGATGATCCGCCCCTTCTCCAGATAAATCACCTGGCTGGCTACCTTGCGGGCAAAGTCGACCTCGTGGGTCACCACCACCTGGGTAATACCGGTCTGGCTCAGGTTGCGGATGATCTCGGCCACCTCCTTGGTGATCTCGGGATCGAGGGCGGCGGTAGGCTCGTCAAACAGCAGCACTTCCGGATCCATCATCAGGGTACGGGCAATAGCCACCCGCTGCTGCTGACCGCCGGAGAGACGGGCAGGCCAGGCATCGCGCTTGTCGGCCAGTTGCAGCTGGGCCAGCAGGTAGGCCCCCTTCTCGATGGCGGCCTCCTTGCTCATGCCGAGCACCTTGATCGGCGCTTCAATCAGATTCTCCATCACAGTGAGATGTGGCCAGAGATTGTACTGCTGGAATACCATCCCCACCTTGCGACGCAGCAGTTGGGACTGGCGGTTGAATTCGGCAGCAGAGAGGGCGTTCGGGAAAGAAAATTCACTTTCGCCAATCCGCAGAACACCCGCATCCGGGGTATCCAGCAGGTTCATCATCCGTAGCAGGGAACTCTTGCCAGCACCACTCGGGCCCAGCAACACCAAGGTTTCACCGGGGGATGTCCGAAAGCTGACCTGTTGCAGAACCGGCACCTTGTGCCAGGACTTCTCGATACCTATTAATTCAATACCCATACAGCCCAATTGAATAAGTTTTCAAAATTTCATCCCGATTCTATCCCTAATAAAGGTTGATGCAAGCCATTTTTGAATCAATATGCAGAACAAGCGCCGCTTCCTTGCAAAAAACGGCATATGAATGCAAAATGGCCCCGCTGTTCGTATCTGCCGCCTGTATCGCACAGGCCGCCACACCTCCTCATTCGTGAGACCAAGATGAAACACAACGACAAGCAAGAAAAACTGGCCAAGGCCTTTAAAGCCTTGCTGAAAGAAGAGCGCTTTGGCTCCCAGGCAGAAATCGTCACCGCCCTGCAAGAGCTGGGCTTCGAGAACATCAACCAGTCCAAGGTATCGCGCATGCTGAGCCGCTTCGGCGCCGTTCGCACTCGCAATGCCAAGATGGAGATGGTCTACTGCCTGCCGGTGGAACTGGGCGTGCCCACCACCTCCAGCCCGCTCAAGAATCTGGTACTGGACGTCGATCACAACGGCGCACTGGTGGTGATCCACACCAGCCCGGGCGCTGCCCAGCTGATCGCCCGCCTGCTCGACTCCCTTGGTAAGGCAGAGGGGATCCTCGGTACCATCGCCGGTGATGACACCATCTTCATCACCCCGACCAGCGACACCGATATCGAAGAGCTCTACCTCTCCGCCCTCGAGCTGTTCGAACAGACGCCGTAATGGCCGCCACCGCGTCATAGCGGTCACGCCAGAACGAAAAATCCCGGCCAAGGCCGGGATTTTTGTTTTCTGCAGCTTCGTCAGGCGGGCTTATTTACCCTGCGCCATCAAAAAACTTTCAGATGGAGCGAAGAAAGCCGCGCCGGTCACCGCCTTGGTGAAGCGCAGAAGGTGGTCGAAGTGGCTGCCCTCCCCCTTGTACATGCTGGCCAGCATGGCGTTGAAGTGCTGCGGAGTGCGGCAGCAGGAGATGAAGTAGAGCCCCTGCTCAGTCATGGTGCCCCAGGGCATGCTCTGGCGCAGGATCTCCATGGACTCCCCTTTCGGCGTCTTGAGATTGACCCGCTTGATGTGGGCGGTCAGCGGTTTGGCGGCAGATTCATACTCGATGTTGTCGGGCTTGGTGCGACCGATAATGTCTTCCTGCTCTTTTTGCGCCAGCTTCTCCCAGTCGCTCATGGCGTGGACCCAGCGCTGGACATGAATGTAGGAGCCACCGGCAAACTCGCCTTCCGCCAGCAGCGCCACTTCGGCACGGTGTTCATCCTGCGGGTTCTCGGTGCCGTCAACGAAACCGGTCAGGTCACGGAAATCCAGATTGCGGAAACCGCGCACCTCTTCGGCCAGCTCGACCAGTCCGGCCAGCAGTGCCATCACTCGGTGACCGGCGTGGTGCAGCACATCCACCCGATCGGCGCGCAGCTGAATAAAGAGATCAAACGGGGTGTTGGGGGCCTCCTGACCGTTGGCGGATTGCGCCATAAAGCTGCGGAACTGGGGCGGACGGGCGGCAGGGTAGAGACCATCCCAGGCGTCGGCGCCAACAGCAACCAGACCGCTGAAACCGGCATCAGGGAAATCGGCGGCGACCGCCTGCCACAAGGCGGGCAGTTTGGCCAGACGGCCGACCAGTTCGGCGGCATCGCCGGTACGATTGAACATCAGATAGAGGGCGTGCAGATTCGGCTCTGCGCAGATCCCGGCTTGGGCTTTCATATATCTCTCCCCTGAATAGGCGTTAGCGTTACGGGCTATTTGCGTTGCGCGATTATAAACCAGAGTGAATCCAGTTCTTTGATTTCACGACGATATCACGCGTTCAGGGCAAAGGATCAAACAACACCAGCCCATGGGGGGCGACCTTGATCCGTGCCTGCATCCCATCAAGGGGCTCGCCAATGCTCGCCTCCAGCTGCAGATCGCCACACTCGAACAGCACCCGGCAGTGGTGACCGAGGAACTGCTGCTCCACCACCTTGAGCTCCCCATCTGCGGCGCTCTCCAGCAACAACTGCTGGGGTCTGAGCATCAGCTGCAACTGCTCGCCCACCACCCGGCCATGAGGCTCGCTGCCACAGATGACCCCGAGCGCCGTCTGCACGCAGTGGCTGTCCACCACCTCGGCAGCCAGATAGTTGACCCCGCCGAGAAACTCCGCCACGAAGCGATTTTGCGGGCGGCGATAGAGCTGCTCCGGCTGGCCCACCTGCTCGATATGACCGGCGCGAAACAGCGCCAGCCGATCGGCGAAGGCAAACGCCTCCTCCTTGCTGTGGCTGACGAAGATGGCGCCGATCCCCTGCTGCTTGAGCAGGGCGCGGATCTCGAGGATCAACTTCATCCGCACCTGGGTATCGATGTTGGAGAAGGGCTCATCCAGCAGCATCAGCCGCGGCTTGCACACCAGCGCCCGGGCGATAGCCACTCGCTGCTGCTGGCCACCGGAGAGCTGGTGCGGATAGCGATCCCCCAGCCCCTGCAGATTAACCAGCGCCAGCGCCTCGTCCACCTGCTGCTGGCGGGTGCGGCGATCGAGTTTGGTCAGGCCAAAGCCGACATTGTCGGCCACCGTCAGGTGGGGGAAGAGGGCGTAATCCTGAAAGATCATGCCGATGTTGCGCGCCTCGGGCGGCACGCTGGCACCGGGCCCGTCGAGTAGGGTATCGCCGAGGCGAATCGAGCCCTCAGCCAACGGCAGCAACCCGGCGATAGCCTTGAGCAGCGTGGTTTTGCCGCAACCACTGGCCCCCAGCAGGCAGACGATCTCGTTGTCTGCCACCGTCAGGGAGAGCTGCTCCAGCACATTGCGGCCGTTGTAACGGCAGCTGACATTTTCAACCTGCAAACAGGACAAGGCTGACTTCCTCTCGTTTCTGGCGGCGCGCTGCCTTTCGGTTCAGCACACCGCATGCAATTTCATTGACCGACGGAGCGACTCAGTGGCCCGGACTATCCAGACTGCGGTTGACCCAGATCAGCGGCAACAGTCCCACCAGCACGATAACAATGGCCCCCAGCGCGCCGCGCTCCAGCATCTCGTCCGAGACGAACTGGTAGACGTGGGTCGCCAGGGTATCGAAGTTGAACGGCCGCAGCAGCAGAGCGGCGGGCAGTTCCTTCATGGATTCGATGAATACCAGCATGGCACCGGCAAACAGACCACGGCGCACCAGCGGCAGATGGACCCGGCGCAGCATGCCGCCATCCCCTTGCCCAAGAGAGCGGGCAGCCATGTCGAGGCTGGGGGAGATCTTGCCCATGCTGCTCTCCACCGAGCCGATGGCGATGGCCACGAAGCGCACCAGATAACCGAACACGATGGCGGTGATGGTGCCGGTCAGCAGCAAGCCCGGGCCCTGACGCCCGAGCCACTCGGCCAGATCGTTGATGGCAAAGTCGAGGGCGGTGAGCGGCACCAGCACCCCGATGGCGAGCACGGTACCCGGCATGGCGTAACCCATGGCGGCGATGCGCAGGGGCAACAGACTCTTTATCCCGCCATCAAGACGACGGAAGAAGCCGAGCAGCAGGGCGATGCCCATCGCCAGCAGAGCAGTCAGCGCCGAGATGAGCAGACTGTTACCCGCAAAGCGGACAAACTCCGGCGTCCACGACAATTCGAAGTAGCGCACCCCGTAATCGAGCAGGATGACGAACGGCAGAGCGAAACCGGCCAGCACCAGCCCCCAGCACCAAAAAGCGGCCAGAGCGCGACTCATCCCCTTGAGCGGATAGCGCAGCGGCTGCTCATGACCCATCGACTTCTGGAACACCTGCTGCCGACTGCGCGAGCGCCGCTCCAGCGCGATCAGCAGCACCACAGCCAGCAACATCAGGCAGGAGAGTTTGGCCGCAGTGGCCAGACTGCCGTAACCGAGCCAGGTGTCGTAGACCGCGGTGGTCAGGGTGTTGATGGCAAAGAAGTGGACGGTGGCGAAATCGGCCAGCGTTTCCATGGCCACCAGCGATACCGCCACCATGATGGCGGGGCGCGCCAGCGGCAGACTGAGACGACGAAAGCTCTGCCAGGGGGTACAGCCGAGCAGGCGGCTTGAGTGGATCAGGCTGACTGACTGCTCGAGAAAAGAGGCGCGGGTCAGCAGATAGACATAGGGGAACAGCACCAGCGCCAGCACCCAGGCGGCGCCGCCAAGGGAGCGAACGGCCGGAAACCAGTAATCGGCCGGACTGTTCCAGCCAAAGAGTGCTCGCAATCCGGCCTGTAGCGGGCCCGAGTAATCGAGCAAGTCGGTATAGACGTAGGCGACGATATAGGAAGGCATCGCCATCGGCAGCATCAAGGCCCACTGCAAAGCGCGCCGCCCCGGCACCTGACACATGGCCACCAGCCAGGCGGTGGGCACGCCAAACAGCAGGCTGAGTAGCACCACGCCGACCACCAGCCCCAGGGTATTGGCCAGATAATCGAGCAGCACGGTATCGGCGAGGTGGCGAAACAGCTCCCCCTCAGCCGAAAAGGCAGAGAAAAGCAGGGCTATAACCGGTAAACCCAGCAGCAGGGCGATGGCCCAGCTGCCGATCATCCATCCAAAATTTTTCATGAGACCACAGATGTTGATGGGGCCGTTGGCCCCATCTGATTACAAGTCGAACTTCACTTCATCCAGCAACTGCAAGGCGTCCTTGCGGTGCTTGGCGTAATCGCTGACCGGTAGTGCGTCAGACTTGAAACTGCCCCAGGACTTGACCATGGCGGAAGGCTCGACTCCGGCCTTGACCGGATATTCGGCGTTCACGTCCGCATACATGTGCTGGGCGGTGTCGCCAGCCAGAAACTCCATCAGCTTCTGGGCCTCGGCCTTGTTCTTGGCATATTTGGTCATGGCCACGCCGCTCACGTTGACGTGGGCACCGCGGTCAGCCTGGTTCGGGAAGTTGATATAGACCGCATCCGCCCAGGACTTCTGCGCAGGATCTTTCAACATGGCGCCCAGATAGTAGCTGTTGCCGAGTGACACGTCACAGATACCATCCTTGATCGCCTTGACCTGATCCCGGTCGTTGCCCTGCGGCTTGCGCGCCAGGTTGGCCTTGACCCCTTCCAGCCAGGTTTTGGTCTCGGCCATGCCGTGATGGGCAATCATGGAGGAGACCAGCGCCACATTGTACTCATGCTTGCCGCTGCGGGTGCAGATTTTCCCTTTGAATTCCGGTTTGGCCAGATCTTCATAGCTGATGGTATCGAGCTTGCCGAGGCGCTCCTTGCTGGAGTAGATGGCGCGAACCCGGGTGGTCAGGGCGAACCAGCGATTCTCCGGATCACGATAGATGGCGGGGATGTTCTCCTGCAGGATCTTGCTGTCTACCGGCTGCACCAGCCCCTTGTCCACCAGATCGGTCAGACGGCTGATATCAACGGTCAGCATCAGGTCGGCCGGAGAGAGCTTGCCTTCCCGCTCCAGACGCTCGTTCAACCCCTCTTTGGCGAACACCACGTTCACCTTGATGCCAGATTCCTTCTCGAACTGCTGGATGATGGGCTTGATCAGCTCATCCTGCCGGTTGGAGTAGACATTCACTTCCCCGGCCGCCAATGCCGACTGAGCTGCCAACGCAGAGAAAGCCAGTGCCAACATCTTCATTTTCATCATCCATTCCTTGATTAGCTATACAGAGTGATAACGATTTCCGTTTGCATTCTGCATACATCTTATAAGCGGATCAAGAAAGCTCGCCGTCGCCACATCACATATTTAATCGCCCATAAATGAAAAGGGCCGGATGGAATCCCATTCGGCCTCTTCTGAGCAAAACGTTATGTTGATCAGGCTTCAATAAGCGCTCACTCTCTCGGGATGCCCGAGGTCGGGAGGTCAACAGATCTGTACGTCACGGATACGGTTCATCACAGCGCCTCGTCGTCACTCTCGCCGGTGCGGATGCGCACCGCTTGCAGCAAGTCGTAGACAAAGATCTTGCCGTCGCCGATCTTGCCGGTATAGGCCGCCTTGCAGATCGCCTCGATCACCCCTTCCACGTTATCATCGGCGGTAGCAATCTCCAGCTTCACCTTGGGCAGGAAGTCGACCTGATACTCGGCTCCCCGGTATAATTCGGTGTGTCCCTTCTGGCGGCCAAATCCCTTGACCTCGGACACGGTCAGCCCTTCCACCCCCAGGTTGGCAATAGCCTCGCGGACATCGTCCAACTTGAACGGTTTGATAATCGCACTAATCAGCTTCATCTGGTTGCTCCCAATCCATGGTGTGTCATGAATCGGGTTTCAATTCTTATGCCAAGTATTTTTATTGTTTTATTTCATATAGATAGAGTTTAATGCCGGCGCCATTCGCCAGGCACTTCCCCATAACTGGCCAGCACGCCCCATAATGAGGCACCATGCTGCAGCGGTCAGCGGGTATGCACCAAACAAGAGCAAAACAGCATGTTAGTTATCTCCAACAGCGTCACGATTCCCTGGCATGAGCTGCAATTTCAGACCATGCGGGCACAGGGCAACGGCGGACAGCACGTCAACAAGACCGACTCCGCCGTCTGGTTGCGCTTCGATTACCGCAACTCTCCCAGCCTGACGCCCCTCTACAAGGAGGGTCTCGACAAGCTGAGCGATAGCCGGGTACACGATGGCTTTATCCTGATCCGGGTCGAGAGCCATCGCAGCCAGGACATGAACCGCAAGGAGGCGATGAGTCGTCTGGTGGAGTTGCTGAAGAAAGCAGCCTGGCGCCCCAAGGCTCGCCATGCCACCAAGCCGACCCGCAGCTCCCAGCGCAAACGGGTCGATGCCAAGAAACGCAAGGGGGATATCAAGTCCGCCCGCGGCAAACCGGTTCTGGACTGAGCCAACCCCCAAAGGATGTCCGCCGATGAGATACAGTTTTTGCGACAGCGCCCGCGGCCCGCTGCTGGTCGCCATCGATCAGGATGGCCTGCGCCACGTGGAGTTCATGCACGGAGAGCGGCCCGTCATGCCGCAAACTGACTGGCAACGGGATGACAAGGCGCTGACCCCCTATCTCGCCCAGTTCAACGCCTATTTCGCCGGAAAATTGCAGCAGTTCGATCTGCCCATGGTAGCGAAGGGCACCCCGTTCCAGCAAACGGTGTGGAACGCTTTGTGCGATATCCCCTATGGCGAGACCGTGAGCTATCTCGAGATTGCCCAGGCTATCGGCAATCCCAAGGCAGTGCGGGCGGTGGGTGCTGCCAACGGCCGCAATCCGCTCAGCATCATAGTGCCCTGCCATCGGGTGATCGGACGCAGCGGCGAGCTGACCGGCTATGCTGGCGGCATTCCCATCAAGCGCTGGTTGCTGGATCTGGAACAGACAGGCACAACATTCGAGCTGGCCCCATGACACTATGAGCGCCCCTAGAGAGGGCGGGACAATATCGTGATCAGAATGAAAAGGCTTTCAGCCAGTGGCCACGCTTTGCTGACAAGATGAACAGAAAATGAAGAATCGCCTCAGAACTACTTCAGATTGAGCTTGGCATGATGGCTCCATACTTGAATGGCACGGCTCATTCGCTGATTCAAGTAGCACCCATGTGACGCTTCCAATCTGTCTTTTTCCCCGCGCCTCCTCTGAGGCGCTTTTTTTGTGCCGACACAACAGGCCACCACTTGGGCTGAATGGCCTGAACGCCACAAAATCTGCGCCCGCCCAAAAACCAAGAGGCGAAGGATCATCCTTCGCCTCTGACGTAACAGCTGGCTACTCGCTCTGGGGCAGGAACTGCAGTTCTGGCGCCGAGGAGGTCAGCACATCGGCGCAATAATCCCAGGTCGAGATGCGATAGTGCTGCAGATCTTCATCCAGATGCAGACCATCCGACTCCTGATGGAACCAGCTGGCAAAACGGGATGGGGTGATGAGCTGGATCTGCTCTTCGATAGCGTGACTATCCTTCCCCTCGGCCAGATCGCAATCTTCGATAACCCGCAGGGCATAGATATGGCGAAAATAGACCCGGCAGAGGATTTGCGGGGGCAGATCGATGCTGCGTGCCCGCCCCAGCATGATGGTCAGAGAGTCGCTCCAGAGATCCTGATGCAGCTCGGCCACAACCAGACCAGGCGGTAGCTGGCGGGACGGAGCCCAAGGTACGGCAACCTGCCGAATGGCATTTTTCTGTTCCATATTCACCTCACGACGACTCGCTCCCTGTATTGAGTCTATCTGAACCACATAGTCCCGGCGAAGGCAATCGATGGACAATAAAAACGGCAATAAAAAAGCCGACGTATCAAACGTCGGCGAATAAAAAGTGCTTACAACAGAGGATTCACATATTCAGACCCGTGGGTCGAAAGATTGGTTCCCTCTTTTTGTAATTAATTTTCGGCGCGTTTAAACATCATGGTATTGGCGTCCGACTCTTCCGGCACGAAGTAGTAGCCCTCGGCGTTGAAACCGGTCAGCTGCTCCACCTCGGTCAGACGGTGCTTGATGATGTGGCGAGCCATCATGCCGCGCGCCTTCTTGGCGTAGAAGCTGATGATCTTGAACTGGCCGTTCTTCTCATCCTTGAACACCGGTGTGACAATCCGCCCTTTCAGGCTCTTGGGGCGTACCGACTTGAAATACTCGTCGGAGGCCAGATTGATCAACACTTCATCCCCCTGCGCTGCCAGCGCGTCGTTGAGATGGTGAGTGATCACCTCCCCCCAGAACTGGTAAAGATCCTTGCCGCGACTATTGTCGAGTTTGGTCCCCATCTCCAGCCGATAGGGCATCATCAGGTCGAGGGGGCGAAGCACGCCGTAGAGGCCGGAGAGCATCCGCAGGTGTGCCTGAGCGAAGTCAAAATCGGCCTCGCTGAAATCCTCTACCGCCAAACCGGTGTAGACATCCCCCTTGAAAGCCAGCAGCGCCTGACGGGCGTTGGCGGGGGTGAAATCTGGCTGCCACTCGGCAAAACGGGCGGCATTGAGACCGGCCAGCTTGTCGCTGATCTTCATCAGAGTGGCGATCTGGTCCGGGCTCAGTTGGCGGGCCCGGCTAATCAGTTCGGCGGAGTGATCCAGCAGCTCGGGTTGGGTGAAACGGGGTGTCACCAGCGGTGACTCGTAATCCAGCGTCTTAGCCGGGGAAACCACAATCAGCATAACGTTCCTTTATGGCGAGGGGCCGAACGGCAGAGCGGCCCCATGATTCATTCATCCAGCGTCACATTGTCCAGCGTACCGGTGCCGAGCCGTTCGCGACCGGAGAGCTTGATCAGCAGTCGCAGGTCGTTGGCCGAGTCGGCGTGGGCGAGGGCCTCACTGTAGCCAATCTGGCCGGCACAGAACAGGCTGAAGAGCGCCTGATCGAAGGTCTGCATACCCAGCTCGGTGGATTTGGTCATCACCTCCTTGAGGCGATGCATCTCTCCCTTGCGGATGATGTCGGTGATGAGCGGGGTATTGAGCAGGATCTCGAACGCAGCGCAGCGCCGCTTGCCATCCATACTCGGCACCAGCTGCTGGGCGACGATGGCCTTGAGGTTGAAAGAGAGATCGAACAGGAACTGGCGGTGTTTGTCTTGCGGCACCAGATGGAGGATGCGATCCAGCGCCTGGTTGGCATTGTTGGCATGCAAAGTGGCGAGACAAAGGTGTCCCGTCTCGGCGAACTGCAGGGCAAACTCCATGGTCTCCTGACTTCGGATCTCGCCGATCAGGATCACGTCCGGCGCCTGACGCAGCGAACTTTTCAGCGCAACATCGAATGACTCGGTGTCGATCCCCACCTCTCGCTGGGTCACCAGACTGCGACCATGCTGATGGACGAACTCCACCGGATCTTCCACCGTCAGAATGTGACCATCGGCATGCTGGTTGCGATAGCCGATCATCGCCGCCTGGGTGGTCGATTTGCCCGCCCCAGTAGCGCCGACAAACAGCACCAGTCCCCGCTTGGCCATCGCCACCTCTTGCAGGATCTTGGGTAGCTGCAAATCTTCAAAGGTGGGAATGCGGGTCTCGATACGCCGCACCACCATGCCGGGCAGCTCCTGCTGCCAGAAGGCGCTGACCCGAAAACGGCCAAGCGCTTCGCGATAAATCGCGTAGTTGGCCTCCTTGGTGCGGATATAGCGCTCGAAGTGATCGCTGCTGAGGGTATCCCTGACCAGCGTCAGTGCCCCCTTCTTGTCGAGCGCCTCACCCCCCAGCGACACCAGATGGCCATTCACCTTGAGGGTAGGCGGCGAGCCCACCGTCACAAACAGATCCGATCCCTTTCGCTCGACCAGCTCGCTCAGCAGATCATCCAGATTCATCATCTATCCCTCCCTGGGTCCGAGTCTCTTAAATGCTGTTGGGATCCACGGCCTTGGCCTTGGCATCGAGGGATGCCACCACACCACGACTCACCAATTGCTTGAGGCTCTGATCCATGGTCTGCATGCCGTGGGTCATCCCGGTCTGGATCACCGAGTAGAGCTGGGCAATCTTGTCCTCCCGGATCAAGTTACGCACCGCCGGAATGCCCATCATGATCTCGTGGGCCGCCACCCGGCCGCCGCCAATGCGCTTGAGCAGGGTCTGGGAGATGACCGCCCGCAGGGATTCGGAGAGCATGGAACGCACCATGTCCTTCTCCGCGCCGGGGAAGACGTCAATGATACGGTCGATGGTCTTGGCCGCCGACGAGGTGTGCAGGGTGCCAAACACCAGATGGCCAGTTTCGGCGGCGGTCATGGCCAAACGAATGGTCTCAAGGTCGCGCATCTCGCCCACCAGAATGATGTCCGGGTCTTCCCGCAGTGCCGAGCGCAGGGCGTTGCTGAAGCTCTTGGTATCGCGGTGCACTTCTCGCTGGTTCACCAGACAGCGCTTGTTCTCGTGGACGAATTCGATGGGGTCTTCGATGGTGAGGATATGGTGATGGAAGTTCTCGTTGATGTAGTTGACCATGGCCGCCAGGGTGGTCGACTTACCGGAACCGGTCGGGCCGGTCACCAGCACCAGACCCCGCGGGAACTCGGCGATCTTGCGGAAGATCTCCGGCGCATCGAGATCCTCGAGGCTCAGCACAGTGCTGGGGATGGTACGAAATACCGCGCCCGAACCGCGCGCCTGCTGGAAGGCGTTGACCCGGAAACGGGCCAGATTGGGCACCTCGAACGAGAAGTCGACCTCGAAGTTCTCCTCCAGCTCCTTGCGCTGATGGTCGTTCATGATGTCGTAAATGAGGCCATGCACTTCCCGGTGTTCCAGGGCGGGCAAATTGATCTTGCGAACCTCACCATCAACCCTGATCATCGGGGGAACCCCGGCCGAGAGGTGTAGATCCGAGGCTTTATGCTTTACACTGAAAGCCAATAACTCTGTGATATCCATAGACTTGTCATTCTCCCATCACAAGATCACTAACGAAATATGAACCAGATTGCCCAGCACCTGTTTCAGGTAAAGGAACGTATTGCCCAAGCCGCCGAACGAGCGAGCCGCAACCTCCAGCAGATCCGCCTGCTGGCCGTGAGCAAGACCAAGCCGGTCGAGGCCATCATGGCCGCCCATGCCGCAGGTCAGCGCTGCTTTGGCGAATCCTACGCTCAGGAAGCAGCGGCCAAGATCGATACCTTGCGCCAGCAGCCGGAATATCGCGACATAGAGTGGCACTTTATCGGCCCTTTGCAATCGAACAAATCCAAACTGGTCGCCGAACGATTTGACTGGGTGCAGAGCGTGGATCGGGACAAGCTGATCGACCGCCTCAACAACCAGCGCCCAACTACCATGGCACCGCTAAATGTTTGTCTGCAAATCAATATTAGCGGAGAGAGCAGCAAATCCGGAACGTCGGAACAAGAGATTTTCCGCCTTGCCGAGCTGGTCTCTCAAAGTGAGCGACTGGTGCTGCGGGGGCTGATGGCCATTCCCGAGCACACCAGTGACGAGCGCGTACTGGCCGCCCAAATGACCCGTATGCAGACTCTGTTCACCGAGCTTGCGCGACAATACCCCACGGTGGATACCCTCTCGATGGGGATGACCGAGGATCTTGAACTGGCGATAGCCCACGGCAGCACCATGGTGCGGGTCGGCACCGCCATCTTCGGCGCCCGTGACTACTCATAGGCAAGGCCAGCGGATAACCCATACGTCCGCCTCTTGCCGCGACTTCATCAACAGGAGCGTTTGATGGAACACCGAATTCTGGCGTCAGGTGGTGCAGGTAGCGCCAACCCCGCCGCGACCCCATGTGCAACAGGAGCATCTGATGCAGCATAGAACGCTGGCCTTTATCGGCGCGGGCAACATGAGCCGCAGCATCATCGCCGGACTGGTCAAGGCGGGTTATCCCGCCGGGCAGATCACTGCTGCCAACCCCAGTCTGCCCAAGCTGGAGGCTCTGGCGAGCGAACATGGCATTCGCATCACCCAGAGTAATGCCGAGGCGGCCCGCAACGCAGAGGTGATCGTGCTGGCGGTCAAACCGCAGCTGATGGCCGGCATGCTGGCAGCCCTGGTTGCCGAGTTGGGCTCCCTTGAGGGCAAGCTGCTCATATCCATCGCGGCCGGTATCAAGGTGGCGCGCCTTGGCGAGATGGCCGGTGGCCATGACCGCATCATCCGCACTATGCCCAATACCCCTGCCCTGCTGGGTCTGGGCATGACCGGCCTCTATGCACCCGAACATATTGCCGCCGTGGATCGCGACTTTGCCGAGCTGATGATGCAGGCGGTCGGCAAGACCCTCTGGGTGGAGCAGGAGTCCGGCATCAACGGCGTCATCGCCGCAGCGGGCAGTGCCCCGGCCTACTTCTTCCTCTTTATGCAGGCGATCGCCGAAGAGGCGGAGGCGATGGGTTTCTCGCCCGAGCAAGCACGCCTGCTGGTGCAGCAGACCGCGCTGGGCGCAGCCGCCATGGTGGAGCAAAACCCGGAGCTGGCGCTGCAGACCCTGCGTGAGCAGGTGACCAGCAAGGGCGGCACCACAGCCGAAGCCATCAAGACATTCCAGCAGCAGGGGCTGATGCCGCTGACTGCGCAAGCCATGCAGGCGGCCGTCGCTCGCGCCACCGAAATGGAAACCCTCTTCTAACAGGAGCCCAGATGAACACTGCTTACTTTCTGATTAACACCGTTTTCGATCTCTACCTGATGGTGATCCTGCTGCGCGTCTGGCTGCAGTGGGCCCGTGCCGACTTCTACAACCCGATGAGCCAGATGGTGGTCAAGCTGACCAATCCGCTGGTGATCCCGCTGCGCCGGGTGATCCCGGGCTTGGGCGGCATCGATCTCGCCTCCGTGGTGCTGGCGCTGGCTGTCGCCTTCCTCAAGCTGGCCCTGCTCAAGAGCATGAACGTACTGCTGGCGGACTGGCTCAGCATCAGCCTGTTTGCCGCGCTGACCGTGCTGAAGAAAGCGGGCTCGATGATCTTCTGGGTACTGCTGATCCGCGCCATCCTGAGCTGGGTCAGCCAGGGCCGCAACCCCATCGAATATGTGATGCATCAGCTGACCGAGCCATTCCTCGCCCCTATCCGCCGCGTACTGCCAGCACTGGGCGGGCTGGATCTCTCAGTGCTGGTCGCCTTTATCGGCCTGCAAGCCATCAACTACCTGCTGGGTGACCTGTTCGGCCAGCTGTGGTGGATGATTTGATGCCAGCCGTCCTGCAACAAGGGGATGAACTGGTACTGCATCTGGTGATCCAGCCCAAGGCGAGTCGGGATCAGATCATCGGATTGCATGGTGAAGAGCTGAAAGTGGCCATCACGGCGCCGCCGGTTGATGGCCAGGCCAACAGCCATCTGATCAAGTTTCTGGCCAAGCAGTTCAAGGTGGCCAAGGGACAGATCACCATAGTGCGGGGCGAGCTGGGGCGACACAAAACCGTCACCATCGACAGCCCCAAACAGTTGCCGCAAGAAGTGAGTGCACTGCTGAATGACACGCAAGGCTGAATGAATCGGCCTGCGCCAACCGTAGATATGAGAGGGATGACAGATGAAAACAGCCTGGATGAGTGGCCTGCTGGCACTGCTGATGACCCTGCCGCTCAAGGCAGAACAGATGAAGGAGCTGGGGCCCTGGCTGGTGCACTACAACGCCTTCAACTCCAGCTTCCTTACCCCGGAAGTGGCCAAAACATACGGGCTGGAGCGCAGTCGCTACAACGCCATCATCAATATCGCGGTACAGGACAAGCAGAAAGTGGCGCAAGCCGTGGGGATCACCGGTGAGGCCAAGAACCTGACCGGCACCATCCGTACCCTGAGCTTTCAGGAGGTAAAAGAGGGCGATGCCATCTACTATCTGGCGACCCTCCCCTACCGCAACGAAGATACCTATCAGTTCACCCTGAAGATCATGGGTGGCGGGCAGCAACAGAACCTCAGCTTCCAGCAGACATTCTACGTCGACTGAACAGCAACAAGAAGCCCCGACCTTGGTCGGGGCTTCTTTTATCCATATGACAAGGGCGCCATCAGGGCGCCCTTGTTGCATCCAGTCCGTACCCCCGTCTGTTACAGGGCGAGGAACAGACCGGCCAGACAGGCGCTCATCAGGTTCGCCAGCACGCCGGAGAGAATGGCGCGCATGCCGTAACGGGCGATGAAGGATTTGCGCTCCGGCACCATGGAGCCCAGACCGCCGATCAGGATCGCCATGGAGGAGATGTTGGCAAAGCCGCACAGGGCAAAGGTCACGATGGCCTTGCTCGACTCGCTCAGGGTCTGATCCTGCACCAGACCGATGAAGGCGACGAACTCGTTGACCACGATCTTGGTGCCGATCAGGGCGCCAGCGGCTTGCGCCTGATCCCAGGGCACACCGATCAGCCAGGAGATGGGGGCAAACAGCCAGCCCAGAATGATCTGGAAGCTCAGATCCAGCCCCACCAAACCGCCAGCCCAGCCGAGCAGGCCATTGAGCATGGCGATCACACCGACGAAGGCCAGCAGGGTCGCACCGACCGCCACTGCGATATTGAGACCGGACATGGCGCCATCGGCCGCCGCTTCAATCACGTTGGTGGCGCGGGGGATCTCCACATCCTGGTGGTGATCAACCTCTTCAGCTCCCGGCGGCACCAGGATCTTGGCCATCGCCAGACCGGCAGGGGCCGACATGAAAGCGGCCGCGATCAGGTATTTCAGCTCAACCCCGATACTGGCATACCCCACCAGGGTACCGCCGGCGACGGAGGCAAGGCCACAGCTCATCACCGCGAAGAACTGGGAATCAGACATCTTGGAGAGGTAGGGTTTGACCACCAGCGGCGCTTCCACCATGCCGACGAAGATGTTGGCGGTCGCGGAAAGACTCTCGGCACGGCCGGTGCCCAGCAGCTTCTGCAAGCCACCACCCAGCAGGGCGATCACCCGCGGCATGATACCGATGTGGTAGAGGATGGCGATCACCGCGGAGAAGAAGATGATGACCGGCAACACGTTGAAGGCAAAGATGAAGCCCAGCTTGAACTTGGCCAGATCGCCGAACAGGAAGGCGATCCCCTCCTGACCATAACCAATCACGCTGCTTACGCTCTCGCTGACCCCGTTCAGCACATGCTGACCGGCAGGCAACCAGAGCACCAAACCGGCAAACATGATTTGCAAGCAGAGGGCAAGGCCAACTGTTCGCAACGGGATACGACGACGATTATCAGAGCATATGACGGCAAGCGCCAGGATACTCAGGATGCCGAGCAGGGCAATCATAGGGACTCCATCAGGTGGGGCAAAAGATGGGCGCGGATTCTGCGCCTCTCACCCCGTCACTGCAAGTCCGCTTGGTTACAACCCTGTTAGAAAAAACGTTTGCACGATATCGGTTGCGCCAACTGGCTGATTTGGTTCGATTTTAGTATCAGGAGAAATCGAGAGTTCTTAAATGGAAACAATCATTCCTCACCACCGGACAATTTACCCCCGAGCCAGGGGGCCAGTCGCTGCTCCCAATAGGGTTCGGGGCCAAAGCGGGCCTTGAGGAAATCGATGAAGAGACGGATCTTGGGATCCAGATGTTCACGCCGGGCATAAACGGCGTGTACCGCCATCTGCTGGTTCGGTCGCCACCCTGGCAGCACAGGGATCAGCTTGCCGCTCTGTAACTCCTTGTCCAGCAAGTAGTTGGCGATATAGGCGATGCCGAGCCCGGCCAGTGCCGCATCCCGCACCGCCTCCGCCATATCCACCCGATAGTTGCCCGCCACCTGCACCGTCTGGCGCTCCTTGCCCTGGCGAAACGACCACTGGTGATAGCACCGCTCCCGACTCTGGTAAGTGATGCAGTTGTGCTGGGCCAGATCCTTGGGATGAAGCGGCGTGCCGTGGCTCAGCAGGTAATCCGGCGACGCCGCCACCACGAAGCCGATGTCGGCCAGCCGCTGTCCCACCAGCCCTTCCGGCTTGTCCTCATAGGTGGTGAGCCAGAGATCCAGCCCCTCATCCACCAGATTGGTTCTGTGGTCGAACAGCGAGACCTCCAGCTCCAGCTCGGGATAGCGATCCTGAAACGCCTTGAGATGAGGAATGACGTGCAAGCGGCCAAAGGATTGGCCCACCCCGAGATGGAGCACGCCACTCACCTTGCCACGCCGCTCGGCGATCATGGAGTCCGCCTCCTGCGCCACCGCCACCAGCGCATGACAGTGACGGGCATACTCCTGACCCAGCTCGGTCAGGACGAAGCGGCGGGTGGTGCGCTGGACCAGCTGGGCACCGAGGGTGGTCTCCAGCAGCGCCAGCTGCTTGCTGATATGGGATTTGGAGACCCCGAGACGACGGGCGGCGGCAGAGATCCCCTGCTCGCGCACCAGCGCATCGAAGATCACCATTTGAGGAAGACGTTGCAGCACAAGATAACCGGATTGAGTGGCGGGAGCCCATTATTCCAGAGCCGCCCGCCAAGGGGTAGGGTCAGAGCCCCAGCGCCCGGGTGATCTGCAGTTTGAGGGGGTCGTCAGCCGGATTCTGATTGGCGCCGTAGCTGGCGATCAGCTTGCCATCGCGCCCCACCAGATACTTGTGGAAGTTCCAGTTCGGCTCATCCCCGTCAGCGGCCGCCGCCAGCCCCTTGAACAGTGGCACTGCATCGGAGCCCCGCACCGCTACCCGATTGAACATCGGGAAGGTGACGCCATAGTCGCGGCGGCATACCTCGGCGGTCTTGGTCTCGTTGCCCGCCTCCTGCCAGAAGTCGTTGGAGGGGAAACCCAGAATAATCAGCCCCTTATCCTTGTAGCTCTGGTAGAGCTTCTCCAGATCGCGGAACTGGCCGCTGTAGCCGCAGTAGGAGGCGGTATTGACCACCAGCACCACCTTGCCCTCGGTCAGCTGACAGAGGTTGTGGCGCTGAGAGTTGTTTAGCTCCCGCATCTCCACATTGAAATAATCGGAGCACGCCGCAGAGGCAGCACCGGCCACCAATAACAGCAACAGAGTGAACCATTTCATCGCCAAGACTCCTTTTGTTTTGTCCATCATACGCGGTTACCAGAGCCGCAGTTCACTCTCAATGCAGGGGAATGCCGGTCAGCCAGCCGTGGCCCCAGAACACCAGCAGCGCGGTGGCAGCCAGGCCCGCCCCGACGCTGATGCCAGTGCCCGTCCAGTTAGCCGCCGGGCGGGGATATCGCTGCCAGTCCCGCACCGAAATCCAGACCATGCTCACCAGCGCCCAGAGCCCGATGCCGCCAAACAGCACCAGAGATCGCGCCTCGCTGTTGACCAGCAGATGGGCCACCGCCCAGAGCAGGGTACCGAGCAGTTGGGGATGCACCAGCCAGCGGCGCAGATGGTTGGGCCCCTGGCCGGAGAAGAAGAGGATCAGCGCAAAGGGCATCATCACCGTCATGGTCATCGGCCCCCAATCCGGCAGGAAATAGAGCGGCAGCGAGCTGGCCGACCGCCAACCAGCGATGATGCAGGCAATGGCGACAAACACCTGCAGGGAGAAGAGCCCCTTGTAGCGATTTTCACCCAGCCGTTCTCTCAGTCGCGCCCGATGGGCCACCGCAAAACAGGGGTAGAGATGGATCAGGGTAAACAGCGTAACCCCCAGAGTCAGCAGGAACATGAGTCTCTCCTTGTACTTGGTACGACCACTATGCCGTAAAGGGAAAGATGCGCCTATAAAAACCAACGACAGGCAGAACTGCAGCTCATATGAAAAAGCTCCCGAAAGGGAGCTTTGTTCTATCAGGGGTCGTAGAGGATTACTCTTCCAGGCTGATCCCGATATTGGAGACGCCATCCTGAGAGGCGAATACTCTGATGGCCAGGATACGATCGCTGTCGCGCTCATGGGCAACCCGCTTGAGCAGCTCGACCTGGAACTCCAGCTCGGCTTCCATGTACTCGTGCTCGTAGAGCTCCTCTTCGGTCAGATCCCGCTCTTCCAGCAGCTCGATAAAACCGGCCACAGTACCGACTGACGCATGGCTGGCATCGTTGGCCTCTTCGCCGACCCGGCAGATCACCGAGTTGTAGGCGCAGCCCAGCGCAACACAGGCATCAAGCGCCGGATAGGCACCGTAGGATTCAAACTTGCGGGGATCCGGAATGTGAGACTCGAACTCTTCGAGAATGGCACCCAGATTGACCCGGGATCCCTTGACGGTGAGGTAGACCCACATCTGATCCAGCGCATGCCGGAAAGCGCCTGCATTGCCAAAGCCGGAAGCCTGACAGAACAGGGCATAGTTGGGGTACATGCGCTCTGCCAGCGCCAGGGTGTAGACGGTCTGTTGCCAAGGCTGTAGCTCGGCCAGTCGCTTATAAAACTTGTCACCAAACACTGGAGTCGGATCCTTTGCAAAATGTGGGGCAGATTGTAGCCCACGAGGCGCGCGGCGAAAACGAAAAAGCGCCCTGGTCGGCTATGTTGCGATATGAAGTCAGGTAAGATGGGTCGAGAGCGGCATCTTGTTGCGCCGCAAATTCTGATAAGGAACAAGAGTATGAGCCAACGTACCCTTCTTTTGCTCAGCCAGGATAATGCTCACTACGAACGGCTGCTCAAGGTCGCCAATCTCCCCCATCTGCGCATTCTGCGAGCCGATAATCCGGGCGATGCCGAGAAGCTGATCGGCGAAGCCCATATTCTGATGGCCGAACCGGCCCGTGCCAAACCGCTGCTGCCCAAAGCCAACAAGCTGAGCTGGTTCCAGTCCACCTATGCGGGAGTCGATGTGCTGCTCGACCCTGACAGTCGCCGTGATTATCAGCTCACCAATGTACGCGGCATCTTCGGCCCGCTGATGAGCGAGTATGTCTTTGGTCATCTGCTCAGCCTGATGCGCCAAATTCCCCTTTATCGGGAGCAGCAGAAACAGCGACTGTGGCAAAGCCACCCCTATCAGGGCCTCAAGGGGCGCACCATGCTGATCCTGGGGACCGGCAGCATTGGCCAGCATATCGCCCATACCGGCAAACATTTTGGCATGAAGGTGCTGGGCATCAGCCGCAGCGGCCGGGAGCGGGCCGGGTTTGATCAGGTTTATCAACTACCTGCGCTCAACAAGATGCTGGCGCAGGCCGATGTCATCGTCAGCGTGCTGCCAGCCACCCGCGATACCCGTCATCTGTTCAATGCCGCCCGCTTCGAACACTGCAAACCGGGCGCCATCCTGTTCAACGTTGGCCGTGGCAGCGCCGTGCACTCTGGCGATCTGCTCACCGCACTGCGTACCGGCAAGCTGGCGATGGCGGTGCTGGATGTGTTCGAGCAGGAGCCGCTGCCCGCCGACAGTCCGCTGTGGGGCCAACCCAACCTCATCGTCACCCCCCACAACAGCGCCTACAGCTTCCCGGATGATGTGGCCCAGATCTTTGTGCGCAACTACATCCGCTTTATCGATGGCCAGCCACTGGATGGCAAAATCGACTTCGACAAGGGTTATTGACCCTCACTGCGCATGTAAAAAGGCCCCGCCAATCTGGCGGGGCCTTTCATTTCAGGCGGTGACAACAGGTATCAACCCGCAGCCAGCTCCTTGCGGTAGCTCTTCACCTTGGCAAGGAACTGACGACGCTCCTTGCCGCTGAGCGGTTCAGCCATCGGCAGCTTGGCGGTCATGGCATTGACCGGGCGGTTGTTGATCCGCAGTTCGTAGTGCAGGTGAGCACCGGTTGAGCGACCTGTGTTGCCGGAGAGGCCGATCTTGTCGCCCATCTTCACTCGCTGACCGGTTTTGACCAGCAGCTTGCTCAGGTGCAGATAACGGGTAGAGAGAGTACGGCCATGCTTGATGACGATATAAGTGCCCGCCAGCGGGTGGCTGGTTGCCTTCTGGACGATACCATCGCCGGTCGCCAGCACTGGCGTGCCCACCGGCACTGCGAAGTCGGTGCCCTCGTGAGGACGCACCATACCGGTTACCGGATGTTTGCGCGCTGGGTTGAAATTGGAGCTGATCCGATAGCGGCTATGGGTCGGGTAGCGGCGGAATCCGCGCTCCAGACTGTTGCCCTGACCGTCGTAATAGTTGCCGTCATCGGAGAGCCAGGCCGACACCGTCTTGCCTTGGCTGGTCACTTCCACACCCAGCAGCTGGCTGTTACCAGTGCTCTTGCCTTCCACCGTCTCCTGGCGTACCAGCACTTTGAACTTGTCGCCCTTCTGCAAATCCTTGGCGAAATTCATTCGCCACTGGAACAGGTTGGCAATTTTCTGGATATGGTTGGCTGGAATCCCCGCATTGCGGGCACTGACATAGAAGCTGCCGTTGATCACGCCGTTGTAACGCTGCGGTTGCCACTCGACCTTCTCATTGATCATGGAGGCGGTATAGGCATCGTCGCTGCGCGCCATCACCAGCGTCTGCTTGATGTTCAGGCGGATTTTGAGTTGCTGCAGGATGTTGTCCTGATCGATCAGCAGCTCGATATTCTGGCCCGGCTTGAGGCGCGCCAGATAGTTCTTGTTGTCCGCGTCCAGCACCTTGTAGAGGGTGGTGGTGGAGAGACCGAGATTGTTAAAAATAGCAGTCAGGTTTTCGCCGTTGCGGACCCGGTAATCCTGCCACTGGGGGGTGGTGTCAACCGGGATGTCGTCATCCGGCGCACTCTGATCAACCAGTTCGTGATCGGGAATTTCGTTAAAGTCGGTGTTGTTTTCGTTGGTTGCCGTACCTGCGGTATCAATGGGCAACTCAAGACGCAGCGGCCGCTCGAGGATGTCACCCGGAGCTGGCAATAATGCCACTGCTGACAGGGTCATGGCCGTCAGCATCAGCATGGCGTAAAAGTGTTTGCGGGGAACCGGTGGTTCCCAATTGGCAGCCTGTACCACCAAGGGACGGAGACGTTTCATCCGCTATCCTGTATTTAGATCTAAAGAGTGTGAGTTGCGATGTCAGTTGTGACAAAACCGTATAAAACTGTTTGTTAGACACAAATAGTTACAAATAGTTCATCACAATCTGCATGAACCTCACATTTTATGCATAACCCGCCCGGATGGGCAGAAATGATCGTCTTTTTTAACCATTTTTTCCTATTTTTAAGAACCGGGTCGGATTCGATACTGAATAGAAACCTAAAATGTTGCGATAACTTTTCCATGGAGTGGATATGTCGTTAGCAAAACTGTTAATCAGAATAATTGTCGTCCTGTTCCTGATCGGTGCAGCGCTGCTGTTTGCACTGGAAGTCACGACGGTCCGCCAATCCATCCTCGACCAGATGTCAGCCAACCTGGAAACCGCCATCACCGCTCTCGGGCTGGTGCTGCAAGGAACCCTGCTCAATGACGACAATGTGCTGGCCGAGACCATCGTCAATGCCATGTTTGATGGCGGTTTCGTCAGCTCGGTCACCCTGATCGATCCTGATGGCCAGTTGCTGTTTCAGAAGGCATTCCACTCTACCCAGCAAAATGTCCCCGGCTGGCTTCCCTCGGTTATCGGCATGCCCCCCGTCAAAATTGAGCAAGAGTTGACCGATGGCTGGCGCATGCTGGGCACTCTGACCCTTGAGGGGCATAGCGGCTACGCCTATCAGCATCTGTGGAATGCCATCAGTCGCACCGGTCTGGCGCTGCTGGCGGGCCTCGTCGTATTTACCCTGATCATCTCCCTGGTGTGCCAACGCCTGCTGCAGCCCCTGGAGCAGATCAACCTGCAGCTGATCCGTATCCGCAAACACCAGTTCAACAGCACCCTGCCCACTCCCTGGTTGCAAGACCTCAAAGAAGTGGCACTTTCCATCAACCAATTGGTTTCCGAACGCAAACGGGATCTGCTGCAACAACGACTCAAGATCACCCAGCTGGGAAAACAGCTGCCACTGACGACCCCACAGCCGTTGCAAGGAGTGAGTCCACTGCCGGAAGGTGGGCAACTGCAAAAATTTGTCTCCACACAAGGGGAGATCGCGCTCTATCAGCGTTTCTTGCCCAGTCAGCCCCTCGGTGTCGACAGCGATCTCGCAACCATCCAGAGCGCCCTGCAACAGTGGCAGCACTCTCATATAGAGGGGATCTTGCTGCCCCTCTCCCTGCTCAATCACCCGCAATGGTCCGAGATCGCCCCTCTGCTAAGCCAGGGCCGCGGCAAAACTCTGGATTGGCGCTGGGATGTGGTCACCTTTCCCGCCCACGGCCAAGCCACATTGGCTGCGTTGCAGGAACAGGGGTGTGAGCTCGCCTTCAGCGCCATTCCCCTCAATGCGGATACCTTCAATCAACTTGACCCACTCAATCCCATTTTTATCAGCTGTCAGCTGACCGATGCACCGCTCTACTGGAATCTGCTCTCCCAAACCATGCATGCTGCTGGCTATACCCTACTGGCAGAATCGGGAGAGTGTCGCAACATCGACAAACTGCGGACCTGGGGTATCGATGGTTATGCCAAGGAGGCGCAATCATGAAGAAGCTCGCCATGCTGTTGCCCCTGCTGTGGCAATCCGGCCTGATGGCTGAAACCGTCACTATCACCACCGGGGGTGAGCAGGGGATTTATCACCAGATAACCAAAGAGTTTTGCCGTCTGGCTCATGAGGTCGACGAGCAACTTGCGTGCACACTGCAGAGCTCATCGGGTTCAATAGAAAACCTGACGAGGCTGAAGAGTAGCGAGACCGCCTACGCCATGGTGCAGTCAGACTGGCTGTATCAGGCAAGCAAGGGCTTGGGCCCTTTTGCCACGCAGCCGCAACCTGAGCTGCGCGCCCTGTTTGCCACCCATGCCGAGCCCTTCACCATAGTGATCCGTGCCGATGGCGATATCACTTCACTGGAACAGCTCAAGCTCGCTCCCATCGACATGGGGTTGAAGAGCTCGGGAACCCGCCAGACGGCGCTGGCTCTGTTCAACATCTTGGGAGCGAAAGAGCAGGATCTCGATCTGAAGAGCATGGCCAACCTGCCGGATGCGCTCTGCAGCAAGCAGATCGACGCATTTGCACTGGTGATGGGACACCCTAACCGGATTGTGCTCGACACCGCCAAACGCTGCGCAGTCAGCTTCCTCCCCATCGATGGGGCCACCCGTGATCAGCTACTCAAGGGGGTCAAATATTACCAACGTAGTCAGGTGCCCGCCCGCATCTACCCCGGCAATCTGAAGGCAACTCCCACCTTTGCCATTGCCGCCACCCTGGTCACCAATGCCACCATGCCGGAAGAGTCTGTCTATCGCCTGACCAAGGCCATGCTGACCCAGCAAACCAAGTTCAATGAGCAAACTTATGGCTACGCCAATATGTTTCACAGGGCACGCAATAAAACCGGCCCAGTGCTGAGTATTGAGCAGCATCCGGGCGCAGCGAAATATTTCGATGAGTTGAAGGCGGCGGGCAAGCTATAACTGACGACGAGGAGAGCGCAGTTGCTCGCTGGAGAAACGGGTCTTCATCGATGTCCACTGCGCCAACCGATCGGCACTCCCCGCCAGCGTCCCTTCCCGCCGTGACTTCATGATCCAGATGCTTTTGGCATCGAAACTGTAAACGGGAATGAGGTCGGTACGCTTGCTGCCTGGCAGGATCCGGCTGTTGATGTTGTCGAGCACCAGTGGATCAGCCTTGGGCGTCGGGAAGTAGAGCGTCACCATGTGGAATTGGTTGTAACGCACCGCCTTGACGTAGGCCAGCCGCAGCTTCTTCTCATCCACCCCCAGCTCCATCAGGGTGTAGTACTTGGAGATGCTGTAATCCTCGCAATCCCCACCCCGGGCACCGATGAACTCCAGCGGATTGGCCCAGTAATCCTCATCCCCCCACAGCTTGGGATCCTCGCTGTAGGTGAGATTGTTGAAGTAGTTGTTCACCAGCTCGATCTTCTGCTGGTCGGTTGTACCCGCTCTGGGGGTGAGCAAGCGAGAAAATGCCTCGGCCCGCTGGATGGCCCTGCCACCATACACTTCCTGCAGCTTGGCCCGCAGATCCGGACTGGCAATATATTCGGAAAGACGCGAAGCCTGCACGCTGGCGCAACATAGCGCCAGAGTACAGGCCGGGATCAACAACCATTTCATACCGGACACTCCATGTCAGATGCTGGAGGTCAGTATAGCCCCTCCGGATGAGAGGCTCAGCCGCTGATCAGCGACACTGGGCGAATGCGTCTGCCAGTTGCTGCATGAATTGGGGATAACCATCCGGGCCGAGCGGTACCTGTTCACCCACCTCATCAAGCAACAGCACCTTGGCGCCGGTATTGCGTGCCACCGATTCGATCACAGCCGGTGAGAATTGCGGCTCGGCATAAATGCAGCTCGCCTGCTTCTCTTCCAGTGCCTTGCGAATATCCACCAGGGTCTTGGCGCCAGGGCGACGCTCAGGGCTCACGGTAAAGTGACCTTTTGAACTCATGCCGTAGTGGCGCTCCCAGTAGCCATACGCCTCGTGGAAGACAAAGTACCCCTTCTCATTCACTGCCTTCATCTGGCCGGCAATCACCTTGTCTTTGGCATCCACTTTGGCATCAAATGCCGCGAGGTTGGCGTCATAGCGAGCCTGATTGGCCGGATCCAGCTTGCCCAATTCACTTGCGATCGCCTTGGCAATCACTTTGGCCTGCGTCGGGCCAAGCCAGATATGGGGATCGACCCCTTCGTGATGATGTCCCTCATGCCCTTCATCATGGTCACCGTGCTCGTGGACGGCATGATCGTGATCATCATGGTCATGGGAATCGTGACTATCCTGAGTCGCGTAGTTGAACAGCGGCATCCCCTCAACCTGAGTCAGGGCCAGAGCATGGGGATGGTTGGCCAGCGGCTTGGCCATAAACCCTTCCAGCTCGGGGCCAACCCACACCACCAGATCGGCACTGTTGATGCTGCGAATATCGGACGGACGCAGGGAGAAATCGTGGGGAGAGGCACCGGTCGGCAGCAATACCTTGGGCTCGCTCACCCCGTCAGTGATCGCCGCGGCAATGAAGCCAAGGGGCTTGATGGTGGTCAGTACCTCCATGGCACGAACAGGCAAACTCACCGCCAGCAGGGCAGTGAAAAGCGCAATAATTCTCATTGGTGAATCTCGTCAGGGGGTGAGTATGTGATAATATAACAGCCGCTTTTTGTTATATTATAACTCTCACTGGCTGTAAACCCCGGAGTTGTCATGAGCCAACTGGTAGAGCTAAAAGAGGTCTCTCTCTCGTTTGATGGACGCTCTGTGCTCGACAAGGTCTCCTTTACCCTCAATAAAGGCAAAATCACCACGCTAGTCGGCCCCAACGGGGCGGGCAAGAGCACTCTGAGCAAGCTGGTGCTGGGCCTGCTCACCCCGGATTCAGGCAAGATCACCCGCAGCCGCGATCTGAGAGTCGGCTATGTACCGCAGCGCCTCTACCTGGATCCCACCTTGCCGCTGACGGTGCGCCGCTTCTTGCAACTGGGCAAAAACAGCCGCCTCTCCATCGAGGAAGCACTGGCCCGGGTAGGCGCAGAGGGATTGCTGGAAAACCGGATGCAAAAACTCTCCGGTGGCGAGATGCAGCGGGTACTGCTGGCTCGCGCCCTGCTGGTCAAGCCCGAGCTGCTGGTGCTGGATGAGCCGGTGCAAGGGGTTGATATCACCGGCCAGATCGAGCTCTACGCCCTCATCGGCCAGCTCGCCGCCGAGTTCAATTGCGCCGTGCTGATGGTCTCCCACGACCTGCATCTGGTGATGGCCAGTACCCACGAGGTGATCTGCCTCAATCGCCACGTCTGCTGTCATGGCGAGCCGGAAAGCGTGGCGCGCCACCCCGAATTTGCCCGCCTGTTCGGGCGACCGGAGCAGGAGGTGCTGGCGGTCTATACCCACCATCACCACTGCGACGGCGAACACCATCATCATGAACCGCAGGCCCCCGTCATCCGCCTGCCCTCTCGCAACAACGCTCACAGCAAATAGCGCAAGCAACAGGACATTCAAGTGGACAGCTTTCTGTTATACGCCCTCGCAGCCGGTCTCGGCATCGCCCTGCTGGCCGGCCCCCTCGGCAGCTTCGTGGTATGGCGCAAGATGGCCTATTTTGGCGACACCCTCTCCCATGCCTGTCTGTTCGGCATCGCGCTGGGCATCCTGCTGCAGGTGGATCTCACCCTGGCGGTGGTGGTCTGCTGCCTCGCCATGGCGATGCTGCTGGTGATCATGAGTCGCAACCAGCAGGTGGCAACTGATACCCTGCTCGGCATTCTGGCCCACAGCGCCCTGTCGCTCGGTTTGGTTACCTTGAGTTTTATGGATAACGTGCGGGTGGATCTGATGGCCTACCTGTTTGGCGACCTGCTCTCGGTACAACCGATGGATCTGCTCTGGATCTACGGCGGTGGTGCGCTGGTGCTGCTCACCCTGTGGCGACTGTGGGATCCCCTGCTCTCCATGACCATCTCGGAAGAGCTGGCACGGGTCGAGGGGATCCGGGTCGATGTGCTGCGCTGCGTATTGATGCTGCTGATTGGGCTGGTGATCGCCGTGGCGATGAAGTTTGTCGGGGCGCTGATCATCACCTCCCTGCTGATCATTCCCGCCGCCACCGCCCGCCGCTTTAGCCAGACGCCGGAGCAGATGGCTGGCTTTGCCGCGCTGATCGGCTGCCTCGCCGTGCTCGGCGGACTGACCCTCTCTTGGTATCAGGATACCCCGGCGGGCCCGTCAGTGGTGGTCTGCGCCACCAGCCTGTTTGTGCTGAGCCAGTTCAAAAAAGCCTGATAACCCGAGCCATTACAGCGGCATGCTCTGGCGTGTCTCCATCATCAGCCACTGGCGTAACCGGTTGATGGCGGGCTCATGGGCCCGTGAGCGTTTGCAGGTAAAGTAGAAGGCATCCCCCGTCTCCAGCTGGTGTACCGGCAAGGCCACCAGCTGGGGATCATCGGGCCGCAGCATGTAGTCATTCACGAACGCCACTCCCTGATCCCAAGCCGCCGCCTCCATCGCCAGCAACACATGGCTGAAGTGGTGCATCCGCGCCTCGTCTGGGATCACCAAACCACCCGCCTTGGCCCAGCGCTGCCAATCCTCCCCCCGCGCCTTGTAGATGGATTGCACCGATAGCAGCGGCAGTTGCCAGATGGCATCTGGCCACTCCCCCTCCACTTGCTGCAACAAGCGGCGGCTGCAGACCGGAAAGAGCCGCTCCTGATAGATAAGGTCGTGGCAGTAGCCCCGCCCGTGGGGTGAGACTGTGATAAAACAGTCGGCCACCCGATCGGAGAGCTCGGGGTCTTCCGCCACCATCTCCAGACTCAAATCAAGCTCGGGGTAGAGCTGGCGCAATCCGGCCAGGCGGGGGATCAGCCACTTCACCGCAAAGGAGCTGTAGACTGCGAGCCGGACTCGCATCTCGCCACCACCACGCAGCTGTTCGCTGCTTTGGGCAATCTGGCTGAGCCCGGCGGCAATCCCTTCGAAATAACTCTCCCCCTGGGTTGTCAGCGAGAGCAGACGCCCCTGACGCAGCAGCAAGCGCTCACCCAGAAAATCTTCCAGCAGGCGGATCTGGTGGCTGACCGCACTCTGGCTGACGTTCAGTTCAAGGGCGGCGCGGGAGAAGCTGAGCAAGCGGGCCACCACCTCGAAATATTGCACCGCTCGCAGGGGAGGAAGCTTCATTATCTAAATATCTCATGAGTGGTCATTTTTTATCATTTTACTGGATATCAACCGGCACGCTACCCTCCGCTCATCTGAAGTGGGAGGTGGTATGAATGCAGTAGGGATCGGCATCCTTTATCTGGTGCTGGGCAATATGGTGGCGGTCTTTTCCGATGCGCTGGTCAAGGTGCTGGAGCCGGATCAGCCCATCTTCCAGTTTGTCTTTTTCCGCCAGCTCTCGGCCGCCATTTTGCTGATGCCCTGGCTGCTCTGGTCATGGCGCCGCAATCCACCGGTGGCCATCAAGTGGCACCTGCTGCGGGCCCATATCTGGGCGGTCGGCGTCTGCCTGATGGTAGTGGCCCTCACCCGCTTGCCGCTCGCCACTGCCAATGCCCTCTTCTATGCCGCCCCCCTGATGATGGTGCCGCTGGCGGTGTGGATGGCAGGAGAAGCGATCTCGCGCCAGAAGGTGCTGACCGCAGTCATCGGATTTATCGGGGTACTGATCGTGCTGCGCCCGACTGAAGTGAACTGGGCCGCACTGGCGGCGCTCGGGGTGGCGCTGTCGATGGCGCTCAACAATCTGCTGATCAAGCGGATCCCGCTCAAGCAGCCCATCGCCCAGACCCTGTTTTTCACCAACGTGCTGAGCATGCCCTTCATTCTGGCGCTGGCATTATGGGAAGGGGGCGACTGGCAGTGGCAGATGTGGTGGCCCGCCTTCGGCTCCTCGGCGCTGATCATGGTCTATGCGGGATTGTGCGTGGTGGCCTATCGCAAGGCGGAGGCGAGCAAGATCGCCTCGGCGGAGTACACCGGTCTGCTGATGGCGGTGGCCATCGGGGTGTGGCTGTTTGACGAGCAGCCCGGTCTGCCGCTGCTGCTGGGCTGTATCTGCATCGTCCTGCCGCTCATCGCCATGGCCCGCAGCAAACCAAAACCGCTGGCTGAACCGGCGGTTTAAGCGCTCAGGGTCGTTCCAGCAAAGGGGCGACCCTTTGCTGCAGATCGGGGACGATCTCCTGCTCGAACCAGGGATTTTTCCTGAGCCAGAGGGTATTGCGCGGGGAGGGGTGCGGCAGCGGCAGCCAGCCGGGGCCATAGTCGGCCCAGCTGCGCACCGTGTCGGTGAGTGACCCTTTGGCTGCCCCCCGCAGATAGTAGGCTTGTGAATATTGGCCGATCAGCAGGGTCAGTTCGATATTGGGCAACAGCATCAATACCTTGTCATGCCAGGTGGGCGCACATACGGGGCGCGGTGGCAGATCGCCGGATTTTCCCCTGCCGGGATAGCAGAGCCCCATCGGCATGATGGCGATGCGGGATTGGTCGTAAAAGGTGGCCTTATCGACACCAAGCCACTGGCGCAGCCGGTCACCGGAGGGGTCATCCCACGGGATACCGCTGGCATGCACCCGGGTGCCGGGCGCCTGACCGATGATCAGCAGGCGGGCACTCTCGGCCCCGCGGATCACTGGACGAGGCCCCAGCGGCAGATGAGCCTCACACAGACGGCAGGCCCTGATTTGCTCAAACAACTTATCGATTCGCTGCATGACGTTGATAGTACCAGCATTTCCCTGTTTTCCCTCTTGTGGAAACAGGGCGCGCCCCCTACTATCGCCATGGGCGTTTAATTTAATAAACGGACAATAATGAAAAACTGGCTAGGTACCGGCACCGCAACCCTCTCCTTCATCCTGTGGGGGATGCTGCCGCTCTATTATCAATTCATGCCCGAGGTTAACATGTGGGAGCTCATCTCCCACCGCGTGATCTGGTCGGTTGTCCTGCTTGGCGGCCTGTTTCTGCTGCTTGGCCACAAGGTGCCCTGGGCGCGGCTGCGCAGCGAGCCGCGCCAGCTCGGCCTCATTCTGCTGGCGGGCCCCGTCATGTCCATCAGTTGGTGCATGTTCACCTGGTGCCTCACTACCGGGCAGGTGCTGACCACCAGCCTCGCCTTCTTTATGACCCCGCTGTTCAATATCGTATTCGCCGTCATCTTCCTCAAAGAGCGGCTCACCCCGCAAAAGCATCTGGCGGTCGCCCTGGCGCTGGCGGGGCTCGCCTACATGCTCTTCTGCTACGGCCAGCTCCCCTGGTTCTCCCTCATCATGGGGGCCAACTTCGCCTGCTACGGCCTTATCAAGAAGAAGATCCACTACGACACCGGCACCAGCCTCTATCTGGAAGCCATGGTACAACTGCCCGTCGCGCTGATCATCATCGGCACGCTGGCATGGCACGGGGAAGGGGCATTCGTGAATGGGGATCTGGCCGACAAGCTGCTGCTGATGGGCAGTGCCCCCGCCACCCTGCTGCCGGTGGGGCTGTTCTGCTACGCAGTGGCGAGAACCCGGATGAGCACGGTGGGGTTGCTGCAATATATCGAGCCCAGCCTCGCTTTCCTGCTCGCCATCTACTGGTTTGGTGAGGCGCCGGACCCCATCAAGGCGGTCGGTTTCGCCTTCGTCTGGGCAGGTCTGCTGGTGAGCCTGTTACCGCTGCACCGGCTCAAGCGCCGCCCTCAGGGCGTGCCGCGATAGGACTCCAGCACCTTGTGCCAACGGGGATCCCTGTCCATCTGCTCGGCGATGTCGTTGAGGGTGGCATGCAGCTCGGGACGGGATTTGGGCAGCAGGATATGGCGGGTATAGCTGGATTGGGGGAAGGGTGAGATAAACAGCTTGCCCTGATAGTGCTGTGCGTCGATGAAAAAGCCCAGCGATGAACCACTCACCAGCGTCACATCGATGCGGCCGCGCACCAGCAGCTCAAGATTGGTTTTCACCTTCTTGGCATCCTGACGCACCAGCTCCCCGCGGCCAGCTGCATCATCGATCCCCTGATAGCGGTAGCCCTCCACCCCGCCAAACACCAACCCCTTGAGGGAGTCTGGCCCGCGATAGGTGACCGGTTTGTCGATGTTCGAGACCAGCTCGTTGGTGTCGCGCATCACCGGAAAGGTCCAGAGATAGCGCTCGCGATGAGGATCCCCCACCCAGGCGGGATTGACCCAGACCACCAGACCATCGAAGTCGGGATCCGCCATCTCCAGCGCCAGCCGGGCGCGATTGACCAGCCAAAGCTCGATTCTGGGTTCACCCCCCAGCTTTTCATTGAGATACTTGACCAGCTCGCGGCTCAGCCCTGCATCCACTCCGGTGTTGAAGGGGGGATGCTGATGGTAATCGTAGAGACGGATCGTCTCCCCCAGAGCCGGGACCGACAACAGTAACCACAACCAAAACCAGACTCTCATCGCACCTCCTTGAGCTGCCTCTGAGTTTGGCACAGAGAATTTGAATGAGAGAACCCGCGACCACCACACCGGCACAGCAACCATCCGCCCCTTCCCGCTGGTCTGTCTATATGGTGCGCACCGCCACCGGCCTGCTCTATACCGGGATCAGCACGGATCCGCTGCGCCGCCTGCGCCAGCACCAGAGTGGCAAGGGCGCTCGCGCCCTGCGCGGCAAGGGGCCACTGACGCTGGCGTGGCAACAGGAAGTCGGCGAGAAGGGGGCAGCCCTGCGCATCGAATATCGCCTCAAGCAGCAGCCGAAATCCTTCAAGGAGCAGCTGATCCACAGCCCGGCACTCTGGCAGAGCTGGAGCCCCCAGTGGTTACCCGCAGCCACCCAGCCTTGAGGACGACAGGCAAAAAAAGGCCACTCGATGAGTGGCCGGAAAGGGGAAATCAGGGAGCATCACACAACGTCTTGCACAACCTCAGGCGGGTTAGAGGTAGGTATTGGAACGCTTGCTGCGGTTACTGATCAGCCAGCAAACCGCCAGCACCAGCAACAACCAGGGGGCCAGCTTGATGATCAGAGCAAGCATGCCGCCCAGAGCCCCAAGCAGCACGAACAAGCCGCTCACCAGCAACATGGCTACCAGGGTAAAACCGGTCAGTGCCATGACCAGCAGCACCACCAGCAAGATGAAAAATTCCAGCATAACTTGCTCCTTATCAGTACCTTGTCTGCCGGCTGATCAACCCTTCGGTCAATCCAGCCAGCGCTTCAATTCATAACGGGGCGGCATCACCAGCACCGCCAGCAGATAGACGGCCAGTGCCAGCGGCGGCATCAGGATCAGGGCGAGCAGTGCCACCACCCGCACCGTGACTCTGGAGACCCCCAACCGCCTGGCAATACCGGCGCAGACCCCGGTCAGCTTGCGATGCACCAGATCCTTGGGCCAGGGGCTCATGATTACACCTCCGCCTTCTGGCCTTTGAGGCGAGCCAGCTCGCGCTCGATCTCGTCATTGAGCTCCAGCTCGCGGAACTGGGCCTCCAGCGAGGGATTCTGCCCCAGAGTGGCCGCCTCCAGCTGGGCTTCCAGCTGATCGACCCGGCCCTGAAAACCGTCAAAGCGCGCCATCAGCTCATGCATCCGCTGGTTGTCCACATGAGCGCGGGCACGAATGCGGCTGTGGGCCGTCTGCTCGCGCAGGGTCAGCAGTTTCTGCTTCTCGCGAGCCTCGCTCAGCTTGGCCGCCAGCCGCTCGCTGTCGGCGGTGAGCTGGGCCAGCACCTCGGCCACTCGGACCTTATCCTGCTCCAGCTGTTCACATTTTTTGACCTCCGCCAGCTTCTCGGTGAGGGCGGCGCGGGCCAGATCCTCACGTCCCTTCTGGATGGCGAGCTCGGCCTTGGCCGACCACTCCAGGATCTGCGCCTGCAACGCCTGCTGGTGACGCTCCAGCTGTTTCTGTTCGGCAATCACGCGGGCGGCCTGGGTACGCATCTCGACCTGCACCTGCTCCATCTCTTCGATCATCAGGCGCAGCATCTTCTCCGGCTCTTCACTCTTGTCGAGCAGGCTGTGCAGGTTGGCATTTATCACGTCGGTCAGGCGGCTGAATACGCTCATGGTCTGGCTCCTTGTTGATGGGATGGCTATCTCTTCCCATAGCATTACAAGAGCCGTGCCAAGAAAAATTATTGTTGTTTTACATATAGATGGGAATTTACTGAGGAAATTCAAGAAGGGCTTGTTGGTGAGAATAGCCAACCTGGTGGTGATTTTTACCAACAAAAAAGGGAGCCTGTGGCTCCCTTGTCGATTCGTCTGCGATATCCGTCAGGCGGCGTGGCTGTGGCCCAGCTTGCTGTCCAGTTCGGTCAGCTTGGCCTCCATCCGGGCGCGGCAGGTATCGGAGAGATCGCGAATGCCGCTGGCACCGTGCTCCTTGCTACAGACCGGGGCCATCACTTCCACCAGCACTTCGCCGTTGTCCCAGCGATTGAGGTCGACCTGACCGAAGTAGCTGGAGCAGACGATGGGCACCACGGGCACTTCAGCCTGTACCGCAGTGTGGAAAGCACCCGCCTTGAACGGCAGCAGGCCACGCCCTTGGGAGCGGGTCCCTTCCGGGAACATCCAGATGGAGGTGCCGCGATTCTTGATGCGATCCACCACCTGACCTATGGTGCCGATGGCACGGGAGCGGTTGGAGCGGTCGATCAGCACGTTGCCGGAGAGCCAGAAGATAAGGCCGAACAGCGGCAACCAGAGCAGGCTCTTTTTGCCTACCGCCACCACGCCGGGCTGCACCGCACCGGTCACGGTGAAGATGTCGAAGTTGCTCTGGTGGTTGCAGACGTAGACCGCCGGGCCGACCGATTTGACCTCGTCGGCCACCGTCACCTTGACTCGCAGCCCGATCAGCGGGCAGACCGCGTGATACATGCGGGCGAAGACATAGACGTTGTTGGGATGGCGCGGACGAACCAGACAGAGCAGCAGGCCAAACAGGAACCAGAAAATGAGCAGCAGACCAAGCAGCAGCACACGGGCAATTTTGAGCATCGAACACCTCGAGTTTTAACTCGGCGCAGTATACTGATCCCCCTTTTAGCGAACAAGCGTTCGCCAAACAGAACCGACCACCCTCCCCGTCGCGCCACCCACAGTACTGCTCATCAATACGCCGCCGACTTGCCCCACCCGCCATTGGTCGTTAGGATGGCCCCATCTTGATGGACGGGGCGAACATGATTTTGCAACAACGGGTAGCGAAACATCTCCTGCTGCTGGTCTGCCTGCTGGTGCTCAATTGTGCGGCCCAGCCGCTGGCCCGGCTTGCCCTGCTCGATCACGCCCTCAGCTGTCAGGCACTGCCCGTTCCAGGCTCGGCAACGGATCAAGAGGATGCCAAACCGGCCAGCCCGCAACCCACCAGCTGCCAGCTCAACGGCAAGTGGCTAAGTGCCGCCACCCTGCTCTGCGTCGAACAGCTCTTCTTTGCCGTGGCGGTGCTGATCGCCCTGCTGGCCCCCCTTTGGCGCTACACACCGCCACTGCCCCCTCCCAGAGGCATCTCGCCACCCGAGCGGCGTCTGCACCTCACCCTGTGCGTCTGGCGGGAATGAGTTCGGCTGCGTTCTTTCGTTAGCTGTCACTCAATTTTTGCGAGACCAAAAAGATGTCGAATCTCTTCAAGGCAGCCCTGCTACTGGGCGGTCTGCTGTGGCAATCCATGGGATTGGCCAGCGACACGGGCTGGCTCACCAGTCCACAGAATGATCACGCCCGGGTACGGCTGCAGGCCGACCGCAGCACGGCAGATCAGACCCGCATCCTGCTCGATGTCGAGCTGGAGTCAGGCTGGAAAACCTACTGGCACAGTCCGGGAGAAGGGGGCATTGCCCCCCAGATCCTGTGGGACGAGCCGGTCGGAGACTTTCAGTGGCGCTGGCCGGTGCCACGTCACTTCGAGGTAGCCGGGCTCAGCACCCAGGGTTATCAGGGGGACGTGACCTTCCCCCTCAGCCTCAACTACCCAACTGGGCAACCGCTCAAGGGGACTCTGCGCCTCTCCACCTGCAGCAATGTCTGCATCCTGACCGACTTTCCCTTCACCCTCACGGTGGATGGGCAGGCCCCAGCCGACTTCGATTTTGCCTGGGCGAAGGCGATGAGTACCCTGCCCCAGCCGCTGCCTGCCGAGACCCGGATCGAGCTCGGTTATCAGCACAACCAGCTGCAACTGCGCGCCGAGCGGGCAGAGGGCTGGCAATCACCAGCGCTCTTTATCGACGCTCTGGAGGGGGCCGAGTTTGGCAAACCGGCGCTTGAGGTCGAGGGCAACACCCTGATCGCCCGGGTGCCGGTGAGCGATGGCTGGCAGGGGGATGCGCCGGATCTGCGCGGCCAATCCCTCGGCCTGCTGCTCACCAGCGGCGAACAGGCGTGGCAGGGCAAGGGGACGATCGGCGCGCCACTCGCACTGCCCAACCAGAGCCATTCGCTGTTCTGGTTGCTGGGAGCAGCGCTGCTCGGCGGCTTCATCCTCAACCTGATGCCCTGCGTGCTGCCGGTGCTGGCGCTCAAGCTGGGCTCTGTGTTGCAACATCAGGAGCGTGAACAGGGAGTGGTGCGCAAGCAGTTCCTCGCCGCCAGCGCCGGGATCATCGCCTCCTTCTGGGTGCTGGCGGCCATGAGCAGTATGCTGCGCGCCACGCAAGGGGCCGTCGGCTGGGGCATCCAGTTCCAGAGCGCCGGTTTTATCGGCTTGATGGTGCTGGTCACCATGCTGTTTTGCGCCAACCTGTTGGGGCTGTTCGAGATCCGCCTGCCCAGCGCCCTCAGCACCCGCCTCGCCAACAGCGGCGGCAACGGCCTCGGCGGTCACTTCCTGCAGGGGAGCTTCGCCACTCTGCTGGCGACCCCCTGCTCGGCCCCCTTCCTCGGTACCGCGGTGGCCTTTGCGCTGGCGGCGCCACTCGGCCAGCTCTGGCTGATCTTCACCGCGCTCGGAATTGGCATGAGCCTGCCCTGGCTGCTGGTGGCGGCCCTGCCACGGCTCGCCCTTTGGTTGCCGAAACCGGGGCGCTGGATGAACCATCTGCGCATCCTGCTCGGCCTGATGATGCTGGGCTCCAGCCTCTGGCTCACCAGCCTGCTCGACAACCATCTCGGCACTTATGCCACCAGCTGGCTGATGGTTGCCATGCTGCTGGCGCTGCTGGCTGGCATCATCTGGCGTTACGGCATGCGCGGCTTCACGCTGGCGATCGCCCTCGCCGCCCTGATTGGCAGCCCCCTGCTGCTGAGCGGCGCCTTTAGCGCGCAGGGCTCGGCCAGCGTTGACAAGGTGGTCTGGCAGCCGCTCTCCGAACGCGCCATCACAGATGCGCTGGCCCAGAACAAGCGGGTCTTTATCGATGTCACCGCCGACTGGTGCGTCACCTGCAAGGCCAACAAATACAACGTGTTGCTGCGCGATGAGGTGCAACAGGCCCTCTCTGCCCCCGATGTGGTGGCCCTGCGCGGCGACTGGAGCAAACCGAACGACACCATCGCCACCTTCCTGCGTAAGCGGGGCGCGGCGGCCGTCCCCTTCAACCAGATTTACGGCCCGGAGTTGCCGCAGGGGGTCACGCTGTCACCCCTGCTCGACAAGGACGAGCTGCTGACCACATTGCACAAGGCTGGCCTGCTTCAGGCTGGCACCACCCGATTTTAAGGAGCAACCATGAAACCGACTCTGAGTACCCTGACCCTGCTGGCCTCCCTTTCTGCAGCCCTGCTGGCTCCGACCCTGCACGCTGCCCCCTTCACCCCGGAGCAGGAGGCGCGCATCAAGGAGCTGATCCGCGAGACCCTGATCGCCAATCCCAAGATCCTCGATGAGGCCGCCGAATCCTGGGAGAAACAGAACGCGGCAGCCCAGGAGGCGCAGCTTGGCAACTTCATCAAGGGCAACAAGGATGTGCTGTTCAACAGCGCCACCAGCCCGCGTCTGGGAGCCAAAAACCCCAAGCTGACGCTGGTGCTGTTCACCGACTACAACTGCCCCTACTGCAAGCAGTTCGATCCCCAGCTGACCAAACTGCTCAAGGCCTATCCGGACGATCTGGGGCTGGTGATCAAGCTGCTGCCGTTCAAGGGGCAGACCTCCGCCAAGGCGGCCCAATACAGCCTGACCCTGTGGCAGCAAGATCCCGCCCGCTTCCTCACCCTGCACGACAAGCTGATGAGCAAGCAGGGGATGCTGACCGAGGCGGACATCAACAAGGCGCTGGCCGCCACCGGCAACACCGCGCTCAAACCGGCCGCCAAGGCGACCGAAGAGCTGCGCAACAGCCTGCGCATCGGCACCATCCTCGGGGTACAGGGCACACCGGCGACGCTTATCGGCAACCAGCTGGTGCCGGGCGCCATCCCCTATGAGGAGCTGGAGCAGCTGGTGAAGGCCGAACTGGCCAAGCAGGGGTAAGGGATGACTACCAACCCTCAACCCCGCTGGTGCCGCTGGGGCAAGGAGGCGCTCTGGCTGCTGCTGATGGCGCTGATCATCTCGACCCTGCTGGATCTGTGGCGCACCCCAACCCTGCCAGAGGGGGCGATGAGCGCCCCCGTCACCCTGCAGGATGGCACCAGTACGGATCTCGCCACCCTGAGTCAGGGCAAGCCGCTGCTGGTCTACTACTGGGCCAGCTGGTGCGGTGTCTGCCGTTTCACCACCCCGGCGGTACAGCAGCTCTGGCAAGAGGGGGAACACGTGCTGACGGTGGCGCTGCGCTCCGGCAATTCGGAGCAGTTAGCCAAGGGGATGAGCAAGAAGAGGCTCACCTTCCCGACCCACAACGACGAGTCGGGAGCTCTGGCCGCCCAGTGGCAGGTAGGGGTCACCCCGACGTTCCTCGTTATCAAGGATGGGACGCTTGTGAGCAGCACCACCGGCTGGAGCTCGAAGTGGGGCTTGCAGCTGCGGCTCTGGTGGGCATCGCTCTAGCCACGCAACAACATTGCCTTCAACAGGGCCATCCCACCGGATGGCCCTTTTTTATGCAGACATTTTTATGCCGACATCAGGCGGGGAGCTGCATCCCGCGCACCTGCTCCAGCAGGGCCGCCACCGCTGCCGAGCGCAACGCATCCGGGGCGTAGCAGAGCCCCACCCGCCGCTTGAAGGAAGAGGCCGCCAGCTCGGCGACTGTACAGCCGGGCGGACAAAGCGAACGGGGCAACCAGGCGATCCCCGCCCCGGCGGCCACCATAGTCGCCGCCAGTCGCAGCGACCCCGCCCTCCGTGGATAGAGCGGCGCCTGATTGCCGAGAATGGCGATCAGCCGCAGGTGGGAGTCGTGGCGCGGGCAGGTGACCCAGGGCTCGTTCGCCAGCGCTGCCGGGGTGAGCGTCCCCTTGCCCGCCAGCGGGTGATCCGGCGGCAGCACCAGCACGAACTCCTCCTCCAGCAGGGGGATAAAGAGCTCGTCGCCACAACGCAGGGATTCACACCCCAGCCGCACATCGCCACAACAGCCCTCCTCCAGGGTCAGCAGGATCTCCTCGTGGGCGAGCGCCCCTTGCACCAGCGCCCCCACCACGCCATCATCCAGATCAGCCTCAATTCCCACCGTCAGCTCGAGGCAGGGGGAGGTTTCACGAAACTCGCGGGCGAGGGAGTCGGTGTCGGCGATCAACCGCTTGGCGCGGGGATAGAGCCGGTGCGCCGCTTCGGTTCCCTCCACCCCGCGCGCCTGCCGCACAAACAGGGTCACCCCCAGCTCATCCTCCAGCGTCTTGATGGTGGTGGAGAGGGTGGGCTGGGTAATGAAAAGACGGGTGGCCGCCGCCGTGATGTTGCGCTCCTCGAAGACAGCCACAAACGCACGCAGGGTTCGCACATCCATAGAATTCACCTATACCAGACAGTCATAAAAGCCATTTTTCACGGCGACACGGGGCAAATATAGTGGCTCACCTGTCACAAGGCATCCCAATTTTCTATATCAGCGTCTATCAACACAGCCAGGAGCCATCATGCGCCATCTCTCTGTCATCGGCCTCGGGGCCATGGGCTCCGCCCTCGCCACCACCCTGCTCAAGGCGGGCCATCCGGTCACCGTCTGGAATCGCAGCGCCGCCAAGGCGGCCCCGCTGCAAGCGCTGGGTGCGACACTCGCCCCCTCGGTTGGCGCGGCCATCGCCGCAAGCGATATCACCCTTGTCTGCGTCGATAACTACGCCGTCAGCCAACAGTTGCTGGACGAGGCGAGCGATGCGGTGGCGGGCAAGCTGCTGGTGCAGCTCTCCACCGGCAGTCCGCAGGGGGCCAGAGCGCTGGAGAGCTGGAGCCACACCCGCGGCGCCCGTTATCTCGATGGCGCCATCCTCTGCTTCCCGGATCAGATCGGCACCAGAGATGCCAGCATCATCTGCTCCGGTGCCAACACCGCCTTTAGCGACGCCGAGCCGGTGCTGCGCCTGCTCGCCCCCACCCTCGACCATGTGGCCGAGGCGGTGGGCGCCGCCGCGGCGCAAGATTGTGCCGTCGCCGCCTACTTTGCCGGTGGTCTGCTCGGTGCTCTGCACGGCGCGCTGATCTGCGAGGCGGAAGGGTTGCCGGTAGCCAAGGTGTGCGCCCAGTTCAGCGAGCTCTCCCCCATTCTCGGTGGCGATGTGGCCTATCTTGGCAAGACGCTGGCGAGCGGCGATTTCGATCACCCCTACGCCAGCCTGAAAACCTGGAGCGCCGCCATCAGCCGCCTCGCCGGTCATGCCACCGATGCCGGGATCGACAGCCGCTTCCCGCGCTTTGCCGCCGATCTGTTTGAGGAAGGAGTGGCGCAAGGATTTGGTCAGCAGGAGGTCTCGGCTCTCATCAAGGTGCTGCGGGCGCGCAATGGAGCAGCACAATGAACGAGCAGACCAACCAACCCCAAATTGCACTGGTCACCGGCGCCGCTGGCGGGATTGGCCGCCAGCTCTGCATCGGGCTGGCCGAGGCAGGTTATCGGGTGATCGCCACCGATCTGGCTCCTCACGCTTTCGACCATCCCGAAATCCACTTTTACCCGCTCGACTTGCGCGATGAGCAGGCCATCGTGGGGCTCTTTGCCGAGGTGCACGCGCAGCACGGCGGCATCCACTTGCTGATCAACAACGGCGCCATCAGCAAGTTCCACACCCGCTTCGAGGAGCTGAGCGCAGCCCAGTTCGATCAGGTGATGACGGTCAATGTGCGCGGCGCCATGCTCTGCGCCCGCGCCTTTGTGCAGGCCAACCGCGAGCTGCCTTATGGCCGTATCATCAATATTGCCTCCACCCGCTGGCAGCAGAACGAACCGGGTTGGGATGCCTACGGCGCCTCCAAGGGGGCACTGGTCGCCCTCACCCAGTCCCTCGCCAACTCGCTGGCCGACTACCCCATCACGGTCAATGCTATCAGTCCGGGCTGGATCCAGGCGGAGGATTACCACACCCTGACCGAGGCGGATCATCGCCAGCACCCGAGTGGCCGGGTCGGTCGCCCCGACGACATCACCCGCGCCTGCCTCTTTCTGGCCGATCCTCGCAACGACTTTATCAACGGTGCCAATCTGGTGGTCGATGGCGGGATGAGCAAGAAGATGATCTACCACACCTCCGCCTCCTTCTGGGAGGAGTAACCTCTGCGGCTGCAGCCCGATTTGCGCTGCCGCCGCCATCTCACCCCACACTCGCCACTGACCATTTTTTCATCGCCTTCCCGTGCCCGCCCCTTGCACTGGCCAGACCGACTGGCAACAATAGACGCTCAACTGACACCTCTTCATCTCGCCCGTTAATTGATCGCCCAACTCATCGCGTTGGCGGGCTGTTTCCGTTAAAATGACGGGTTTTTGCCGTGCCTGGTTTGCCAATCCCCACCATCAGGCACTCGCAGCGTGAATCCTATGATGCCAGTGATGCAGGATCTGCCATGAACAACTACTTTCGGGTGCTGGGCGTCAAGTCCAACGCCAGCGAAAACGACATCAAGAAAGCCTATCGTCGGCTGTCAAACCAGTACCACCCCGACAAGCTGCACGGGGCCAGTGAAGAAGAGAAAGAGCAGGCAGCCATCAAGCTGCACCAGGTAAAGCAGGCCTATGAAGTGCTGTCCGATCCGAAACAGCGGGCCGCCTTTATCAAGGATTTCAACAACGTCATCGTGACCGACCCCGCCTCCGCCATGCAGGAGATGTGGGATCAGTTCTACCCCTGAAACAGCAGGCAGAAAGAGCAACTATGCAAAAGAGATGGGACCAGGCGCGGCTCAAGTCGCTGCAAAGCGATGCCAGCGAAAACATCGAATCCTACCGGGATCAGGACGACCCCAAGGGGCTGGAACAGTTCACCGACCAGATGAAGAGCCTGCTGCTGGCCGATATGAGCATGCTGGAGTTTATGCCCGAGTATCTGCCGCTGGCCCTCTATGGTCGGGTGCAGTTCCCGGCCAAGGCCAAGTCGCAGTGGAACAAGTGGCTCACCAGCGGCGAGCAGCCAAGCTGGGACGAGTTCAAGGTGAGCGTCGGCTTCAACAACGCCGCCCTGCCGCTGGTCAAGGCGGTGCGGGCCCAGAGCGAAGATCAGCTGATGGAAGCCTGCGCCGTGCTGTTCCTGCTCGACAACCCGCTGCCACGCGGCAGCCACCGCGGCGATGACGACTATGAGCTGCGCGACGAAGAAGATGAAGACGGGGAAGATGCCGACGCCGACTACCACGGCGGCAGTGACCGCTATGGTGATGACGACGGCGATCAGGATATGTACGACGAAGTCCGTTTCTAATTGGGGCAAGGCATGAGCAACAGTCTGATAGAAATTACCGCCATCGAGATCAAAGAGCTGGCCGTTATCGAGCCGAAGCAGGCCAGTGAGAAGTTCGAGCTGATCGCCAAGACTATGTCTGACGACCAGCTGGCAGAAGTGATTGAAAACATTGATATCGTTACCCTGACCCAGATTAACGGCCAGCACGATATCTCCTTCCCCTCCATCATCTCCGAGCTGATGACCCCGGAGCGGATCCGCGACATCGTCTGCCAGCAGCCGCTCTATTGGGAAGAGGCGATCAAGAACAACGCCGACGAGCTGCAACAGCACACCTTCGACTTCCTCAACTACCTGATCCGCACCCAGGATAGTGAAGCCAAGCAGCGCGAGATCCTCGAGTGCGTGGCCGAAGATCCGGCCGGTCTCTTCTACCTCGCCATCCCCTTTATCGAGTTCTATCGCGGCGATCGCTATGAAGAGGACGAAGGCTATCGCGACGTGCTGCACGCCGAAGAGGAAGATCTCGAAGAGTCCCTGCGCTACAGCGAGCGCCAGCAGAGCGAGGATGTCCACGACTACGCGCTGGATGACCCGAGAAGCCTCTTGATGCTCATTCGCGAGCTGGCCCCCGAGGTGGAGAAAGCCATCAAGGCGCTGCTGCGCAACGAGCACTCCAGCTGGGATGGCATCATCAACAAGTTTGCCGCCGAGCTGGTGATGCAGGCCAAAGAGAAGAACAAGGTCGAGGAAGACGAGTACGGCGACGTCGACGACATGTTCAGCTTTCTGGATTAAGGAGCCCATTCATGCAGTTAGTCATTCGCGATGCCAACCAGGGCCCCTTTCTGAGCCAGGTGCTGCGCTTTGGCCGCGACAACGAACTCTTGAGTCAGCAACAGCTCGCCGCCATCAAGGGCAAGGCGGTGCTGATGAGCCTCAAATTCGCCGACAAGTACTACAACAAGTACAAGATGCACCTGCTGGAGCAGGCCGCCCACGACGTCATCGGCGTGGTGAGCCTCGGCCTGCAGGAGCTCTCGGCGCGGGATCCGGCCAAGGCGCTGGCGCTGCTGCAGGCGCCGGAAGGCCCCATCAAGCCGTTCCAGAAGGGCTGGTCAATGCTCATTACCGTCAGCCCCAAGCAGGCTGGCAACAGCCTCTACGGTGACGTGGATGCGCGCCTGCTGGACAAGATCTCGAGCCCGCCCGATGCGGAGGAGTGGCAAGGGTGGCAGGAGTACGAGAAAGCGCTGACCGAGCACAACAAGAGCCGCCTGATGGAGCTCATCGACCAGCACTTTTTCGCCTGCGAGAGCGACCACCCCACCATGGAGGACAAGCTGGCCGAAGCGCTGCTCTACCGCATCCTCTGCGGCAAGGGCAGTGGCGCCGCCCCGCTCAAGGTGAAGCAGGATCTCAAGCGCAAACTGGCGCGGGAGATTGAGCTCGACGAGGGCTGGTATGACACCGACTACCTCGCCGCCCAGCTCGCCCTGATGCTAAGCGCGCTACCCGCCGACATGGCCGCCGCCCTGCGTCAGGAGCTGAGCCCGGGCTTTGTGCCGAACCTGCTGCACACCCTCGGCTTTGTGCGCCAGTACCAGCTGCTGCAAAAAGAGAACGCCTCGCCGGAGAAGCTCGACAACATCGAGATGCGCGCCGGTCTCAAGCACCCGCTGCTCGGCTGGCCGCTCTACCACGACTTCTAAGGCCGCTTTCGCCGCCCATCAGTCGCACCACAACGCCCGGCCCGCCGGGCGTTGTTCTATCCTCCCCTCACCCTCTCCCAAACAGAGAGGGAACACACGCAAGTCACCCTGAGGCAACCCCTTCTCCTCCCGATATTTATTCACTCAATGCCCAAGAATGAATAAACAACCTGCGATACAACGGCTTGGCGCCAGCTGCGTTTCGGGACAACAAAGTGGGACGCAGATCCCGCTACAGCGCCATAATCGGCACTAAATAGCCGACTGGCTCACATCAACCGTGCCGCAATCGCGTGGTAAGCCGAGCTACAACCATGACTCAATCACGCATAAAAAGGCGGAATAGATCAATAAAAAGCAATTAATCGCGCCGGATTAAATTTCAGGTATGGCTATTTGCACCGCTTGGCCGCTAAATGACAGACCGGCCTTCAGACCAGCATGGAAGCGCACAAGGCTAGCCGGCAGCAGACCGGTACGCTCTCAGGACGAGTTATGACTTTCTTCTCTCACAGGAGACAGACCGTGAGCGCTTCGAATCAACACCCCACCATTCCCCCCGGCTCCGGGGCGCTGTTCTTTATCCAAACCTTCTCGACCCTGGGGTTTGCAGTGCTCTACTCCACGCTGGTGCTCTACGCCACCAAGCGGCTCGGCTTTAGCGAATCCCAGGCCAACGCCATGATGGGGGTCTTCGGGGCCTTCAACTATGGCCTGCACCTGTTTGGCGGTTATCTCGGCGGGCGCTACCTCAGCAACCGCAACCTGTTCGTGATGGGGATGGTGCTGCAGGTGATCGGCTGCTACTTCATCGCCGAGATGGGGATCACTGGCCTCTACTGGGGGCTCGCCATGTTCCTCACCGGCAGCGGCCTCAACGTCACCTGCCTCAACATGATGCTGACCCAGCGCTTCGCCCCGGATGATCACCGCCGCGAGAGCGCCTTCCTGTGGAACTACGCCGGGATGAATCTGGGCTTCTTTATCGGCTTCACGGTGGCGGGCTACTTCCAGCTCACCGAGGATTACCGCACCCTGTTCCTGTTCGCGACGCAGGGCAACATCATCGCCATCATCGCCACCTTCGCCTGCTGGCCGATTCTGGCGGATATCAGCACCCCGCTGCGCCACGTCAAAGGGAGCGGCTTCTACCGCCGCATGCTGGCAGGTATCGCCATTCTGGCCATGCTGGTGCCGGCGCTGCGCCTGCTGCTGACCCACGCCAGCTTCAGCGGCAGCTTTGTGCTGATCCTGGGGGCCGTAGTACTGGTACTGCTCTGCGTGATGACCGCCCGCCATCCGGACGCCGCCGAGCGCAGCCGCATGGTGGCTTACCTGATCCTCGCCCTCGGCTCCCTCATCTTCTGGTCGCTCTACCAGCTGGCGCCCATGGGGCTGATGCTCTTCTCCGAGCACAACATCAACCTCAACGTGTTCGGGCTGCGAGTCGCCCCGCAGTGGATCCAGAACATCAACACCCTCGTCATCGTTATCGGTGGCCCCTTGATGGCGCTGCTGTTCAAGCGGCTGCGCGAACAGGGGTGGAATATCGACATCCCCTCCCAGTTTGCCGCCTCCCTGTTCTGCATGGGGCTCGGCATGCTAGTGCTGCCGATCGGCATCCATCTGGCGGGGGCCGACGGGCTGGTCGCCTTCAAGTGGATCGCCATCAGCTATGTGCTGCAGAGCTTTGGCGAGCTGCTGATCTCCCCCATCGGTTACGCCATGATTGGCAAGCTGGCCCCCGCCAGCCTGCAAGGCTTGATGATGGGCTGCTGGATGATGGTGACCGGCGTCGCCTCGGTGCTGGCGGGCTATGTCTCTGGCGCCATGCCGCAGAATATCGGCAGCACCCCGGTCGCCACCAACCCGGGTTACAGCTCGGTGTTCAATATGCTGGGCTGGGGCTCGCTGGCGGGCGGCTTGGTGTTGCTACTGCTGGTGCCCCGCCTGCGCCTGCTGATTGCCTCGAAGATCACCCCGACGGCGACAGCCATCCCCGTCTGATCGGGCTCGGGCCAGCCATTTCAGTGGCCCCTGCCAGTGCGAACGGTTGAATCAGCGGCACTGCTGTTAATGCAAAGGGCCCCGCCATCATGGATGGCGGGGCCCTCTTTTATGGCGGGATGGATGGTTCTTTTTCAGGTTGGCAACCTGGCGCTCGCTGTGACGTTTGCCCTATTCCCTCTCCCAAGGGGAGAGGGAACAACTCAGTACCAATCTCAGCCGTGGTGGTCATGCCATCAACCATCGGTGATTACAGAACCCCCTTCTCCCACTCTTTGCCATAGATAAAGGGAGAAGGGCTGAGGATGAGGGGGCACCAAAAAAGAATTAGCAACCACATTGTGGCAACCTGTTTTCGCGATCGTCTGATTACGCTTCGCTAATCAGACCTACGGACCTAATCAACCCTTAGATATTCACTCATCATCAAAGTGTGAAAATATCATTTTTAATTTAACTGCATCGCTATCCAGCTCAGCTTGAGTAATTATATCCTCAGGAATGAAATTCACACCACGATCTCGCATTATAACAAATGCACTCATATTATCAGATACATCATCTATTTTACCCTCTCTGAAAAGTTGATAAATTAAGAGCCAGTATGTATCAATATAATACTTATCATCTGTAGCTATAACTTCTTTAGCAAAGGCTACAATCTCCTCGCTATTTATCATTGAATTAAGTATCGTTAATGCAACGCAATCCTTGCTGTTCAATACAGATTCAACAACACCACTAGATGGCATTATATTGTTTTTCTTCATAATATACAGAGGCCAACAAATACCATCTGAACGCATTAATGTACTATTTTCCTCTATTAGTTTTTTGAGATCCGGTTCGATCTCATCATTGGATAGTTCAGCCTTTTCTATCAAAGAGTCTAAATATGGAATTAAAATAGGGTAATGCCACGACAGACTTAAGACAGCCCGATAAACAGATAGAGGGGCAGATAAATCTAAATGTTCAATTATTAGCTGGATAGCATATTTCAATACGCTTCCATCGGGCGTTTTTTTGTTTATTAAAATTGAATTATTAAGAAAAGTAACTGCTTCAGATGCAGTAAGTTTGGGCTCTTCATCATGTGCATGATTTAGACGACTAGGTAGACATGATAGTATTTCAGTAACCCATGCATCCTGTGCAGGTGAAGGTAGCTCAGTAATCACTGTCTTTTGTGTATTTAAAGTAAGTTTAAACTTCTTTAATTCTTTACTAAGCGTCAAAATAAATTTATGTGCAATTTCACTAGTTTCACAATAACACGTATAGTCATCCACATATCTATTGAATAAAAAGTTTGCGTTCCTTAGCTCACTATCCACTTTGCTGAGGATTACTTCCAATGCAATGTTTGATGCTGCAGGCCCAATAGGAACACCTTGAGTTTCATTTCTTTTACAATAACGTTGGTACATATCATACTTATTAAACCAATGGTGATCACCTCGGTTTGTTTTTGCAAAATCAAAACCAACTAACCCCCATGATATTGCATGAGTATAAATGCTATCAAAGCAGCTAGATATATCCGCACTTACAATGTATCGTTTACCAAAGCTATTATTTAATACTCTGTTAGTTTTTTCTATTGGGTCTTCATAATTCATTACAACGATACGACCATCTTGATGTTCTTCTGGCTTAATAAAGCTATTTTCATTTTCTTTTATATGACGTATCAGATGCCAGTTATCCGTTATATGTCTAGCCAATCGACAATATGCTCTAGGGTGAATAAGTGACAACTCACGAGAAGCGTTATTGTATCTTGTGGCGAAATATGTAACTAAATCATAACCACCACGCCTAGCATCATTTATTGCAATCAACGCATCTGAAATTTCAGGTGTGAATTGCCGAGAATTAATGCATGGAGGAAGCTCACCTATCGAAGACTTTTGATTTGGGAAATAATTATATCTAGTTAGAGCAACATACAGTTCTCGTTCCTCAAGCGTCATTTCAAATTCCTTATGCATTTAAAACATTAATATTGTAAGCATCATTGCTGATAAAATAATAAGGGCGCTTTCGCGCCCTTCTATATTAATTACCCTTCCTGATTTTCCCCGGCTGCCGGCTCGGCACCGGCGGCGGGTTCAATCTCGATGCGATCCACGCGCTGCAAACCGCGGGGCAGCTTGGCACCGCGACGGCCACGCTCGCCGCGGTAGTAGTCGAGATCAGAGGGTTTGAGGGTCAGCTTGCGCTTGCCGGCAAACAGGGTGACCGACTGGCCCTGCGGGATGACGGCGGCCATCACCACAAACTCCTCCCGTGCTTTCACCCGAGCCGACGGAATGCTGATCAGCTTGTTGCCCTTGCCCTTGCCGAGCACCGGCAGGGTGTTCATCGGGAACAGCAGCATGCGCCCTTCGTTGGAGATGGCCATGCAGAGATCGGTCTCCGGCGAGCCGATCTTCTGGGGTGCCATCACCTGACCCCCTTCCGGCACGGTGAGCAGCGCCTTGCCGTTCTTGTTCTTGCCGATGAGATCGTCATAGGTGCAGACAAAGCCGTAACCGGCGTCGCTCGCGATCAGATACGGCTCGCCTTCGTTACCCATCACCAGATGGCGCACCTCTTCCCCTGCCCCCAGCGCAAAGCGGCCGGTGAGCGGCTCACCCTGACTGCGCGCGGATGGCAAGGTGTGAGATTCGAGGGCGTAGGTTCTCCCCAACGTGGAGAGGAACACCGCCTGCTGGTTGCTGCGGCCACAGGCATGGGCCAGATAGCTGTCCCCAGCCTTGTAGGAGAGCCCCGTCACATCCACGTCATGGCCCTTGGCTGCGCGCACCCACCCCTTTTCGGAGAGGATGACGGTGACCGGTTCGCTGGGAATAAGTTCTTTCTCGGTCAGCGCCACCGCGGTAGCACGCTCCACCAGCGGGGTGCGGCGATCGTCGCCGTACTTCTCGGCATCGGCCAGCAGCTCTTTCTTGAGCAGGGTGTTGAGGCGACGCTCGGAGCCCAGAATGAGCTCCAGCTTGTCGCGCTCTTCGGCCAGTTCATTCTGTTCGGCGCGCAGCTTGAACTCTTCGAGCTTGGCCAGATGGCGCAGTTTCAGCTCGAGGATCGCTTCGGCCTGGGTTTCGCTGATATTGAAGCGCTCCACCATCACCTTGCCCGGCTCATCCTCGGTACGGATGATCTCGATCACCTCGTCGATGTTGAGATAGGCGATCAGCAAGCCTTCGAGGATGTGCAGGCGAGCCAGCACCTTGTCGAGGCGGAACTGCAGGCGGCGACGCACGGTCTCGCGGCGGAACTGGATCCACTCGCTGAGGATGGTTTTGAGACACTTCACCTGCGGCCGGTTGTCGAGGCCGAGGATGTTGAGGTTGACCCGGTAGTTCTTCTCCAGATCCGTGGTGGCGAACAGGTGGGCCATCAGCCCCTCTACATCCACCCGGTTGGAGCGGGGCACGATCACCAGACGGGTCGGGTTTTCGTGGTCAGATTCATCCCGCAGATCGGTGACCATCGGCAGCTTTTTCGCCACCATCTGGGCGGCGATCTGCTCCATGATCTTGGCGCCGGAGGCCTGATGGGGCAGCGCAGTGATGACGATGTCGCCATCCTCCTCGCTCCAGACCGCCCGCTGCTTGATGGAGCCCTTGCCGGTCTCGTAGATTTTGCGGATATCGTCGCGCGGCGTGATGATCTCGGCGTTGGTCGGGTAGTCCGGCCCCTGAATGTGCTGCATCAACACATCGAGCCCCGCATTGGGGTTGTCGAGCAGCTCGGCACAGGCGTAGGCCACTTCCCGCGCGTTGTGGGGCGGAATATCGGTCGCCATCCCCACCGCGATACCGGTCACCCCGTTGAGCAGGATGTGTGGCAGGCGGGCAGGCAGCACCACCGGCTCCTTCATGGTGCCGTCGAAGTTCGGCGTCCACTCCACCGTGCCTTGGCCGAGCTCTGAGAGCAGCAGCTCGGAGAAGCGCGACAGCCGCGCCTCGGTATAACGCATGGCGGCGAAGGATTTGGGATCGTCCGGCGCCCCCCAGTTACCCTGACCGTCCACCAGCGGGTAGCGGTAGGAGAAGGGCTGGGCCATCAGCACCATGGCTTCATAACAGGCGCTGTCGCCGTGGGGGTGGTACTTACCCAGCACATCACCCACGGTACGGGCGGACTTCTTGTGCTTGGAGAGCGCCGACAGCCCCAGCTCACTCATGGCGTAGATAATGCGCCGCTGCACCGGTTTGAGGCCATCGCCAATATGCGGCAAGGCCCGATCCATGATGACGTACATGGAGTAGTTCAAGTAAGCCTGTTCGGTAAAGGTGCGCATTGGCTGGCGCTCTACCCCGTCCAGACTGAGCTCGATAGCATCACTCATGTGATTTTCTCTTTCGGTTCGGGAGCCGCCACAGGGCGACTCCGGCTAAATGCTTGCTGGCCCAGTGCGGGCCAGCCGACGGCTTAAATGATGGCGAGGTTGCCCTTCTCTTCGAGCCATTCGCGGCGATCGCTCGCCCGCTTCTTGGCCAGCAGCATGTCCATCAGCTGCAGGGTCTCGTCAGCCGCATCCCCTTCGCTCTCTCCTGCCGGCTCCATGGTGAGCTGCACCAGACGACGGGTGTTGGGATCCATGGTGGTTTCCCGCAGCTGTTTCGGGTTCATCTCACCCAGACCCTTGAATCGGGTCACCATCACCTTGCCTTTCTTCTTCTCGGCTTCGACCCGTTGCAGCACGCCGTTCTTCTCGTCCTCGTCGAGGGCGTAGTAGACCTCTTTACCGATATCGATCCGGTAGAGGGGCGGCATGGCCACATAGACGTGGCCTTTCTCCACCAGCGTGCGGAAGTGCTTCACGAACAGGGCGCAGAGCAGAGTGGCGATGTGCAGACCGTCCGAGTCCGCATCCGCGAGGATGCACACCTTGCCGTAGCGCAGGCCGCTGAGATCCTCGGAGTCGGGGTCGAGCCCGATAGCGACCGAGATATCGTGCACTTCTTGCGAGGCGAGCACCTGACCGGCCTCCACCTCCCAGGTGTTCAGGATCTTGCCGCGCAGCGGCATGATGGCCTGAAACTCGCGATCCCGCGCCTGCTTGGCACTGCCGCCCGCGGAGTCACCCTCCACCAGGAACAGCTCCCCCTGCATGGGGTCGGCGCAGTTACAGTCGGTCAGCTTGCCGGGCAGCGCCGGGCCCTGGGTAATCTTCTTGCGCACCACCGTCTTGGCGGCGCGCATCCGGCGCTGGGCGCTGGAGATACAGATCTCGGCGATCTGCTCCGCCAGCTCGGTGTTGCTGTTCAGGTAGAGGCTGAAGGCATCCTTCACCACGCCGGAGACGAACGCCGAGCTCTGGCGGGAGGAGAGGCGCTCCTTGGTCTGACCGGCGAACTGCGGATCCTGCATCTTGATGGAGAGGATGTAGGCGCAGCGATCCCAGATATCTTCCGGGGTCAGCTTGACCCCGCGCGGCAAGAGGTTGCGGAACTCGCAAAACTCGCGCATGGCGTCGAGCAGCCCCTGACGCAGGCCGTTGACGTGAGTACCGCCCTGCGCGGTGGGAATGAGGTTCACATAGGATTCGGCGAGGCATTCGCCCCCTTCCGGCAACCAGCAGAGCGCCCAGTCCACCGCCGACTGTTCGGAGCTGAACGAGCCGATAAAGGGCTGCTCCGGCAGGCAGGTGAACTGCTTGACCGCGTCGACCAGATAATCCTTGAGGCCATCTTCGTAGCACCACTCCAGCTTGATGCCGGTGTTCTTGTCGAGGAACTTGATGGTAAGGCCGGGGCAGAGCACGGCCTTGGCTTTGAGCAGGTGCTCCAGCTTGGTGACCGAGAATTTGGGCGAATCGAAGTAGCTCGCCTGCGGCCAGAAGCGCACCCGGGTGCCGGTGTTGCGACGCCCGCAGGTGCCGGTGATGGTCAGCTCCTGCACCTTCTCGCCACGCTCGAAGGCGATGTCGTAGACCTGACCGTCGCGACGCACCGTCACCTCGACCCGATCGGAGAGGGCGTTTACGACCGAAATACCCACCCCGTGCAGACCGCCGGAGAACTGGTAGTTCTTGTTGGAGAATTTGCCGCCCGCGTGCAGCTTGCAGAGGATCAGCTCCACCCCGCTAACGCCCTCTTCCGGGTGGATATCGACCGGCATGCCGCGGCCGTCGTCGATCACTTCGAGGGACTGGTCTTCATGCAGGATCACCTCCAGACTGCGGGCGTGACCTGCCAGCGCTTCATCGACGCTGTTGTCGATGACCTCCTGGCCGAGGTGATTGGGCCGGGTGGTGTCGGTATACATGCCGGGGCGGCGACGCACCGGCTCAAGGCCATTGAGGACCTCAATGGCATCCGCATTGTATTGAGTAGACATGGAGGGCCTTGCGAATTGACGTTTGGAGGGAATCTTAACTGCTAGGCGGGGGTAGAACAAACTCCCCGCACCGAAAGCTTGATCTGGAGAAGAACAAGCAGGGCGAGACCGCCCTTATTGACTCAAACCTGACTATAACCCGAGGAAACGGATGATCTGGGCGGGGTAGCGCTCGAACGCGACAAAGGCGTGGTTGCCACGGCACTCCAGCGAGAGGCGGGCAAAGCGGTATTCATCCAGCGCCTTGCGATAGTCGAGCACCTCATCCCCCTGCTGTTGCAGGATCCAGAGTCGCTCCGGCGCCGCCACCGGTACCGCCAGAGCCCGTAGCTCGTCCATATGTTCTGGCAGCAGCTGGTACTGCTCACCCGTATAGGGATTGGTCTGGGAGCCGAGGTAGTCACACAGCAGCTCGTGGGGGCGCACCGCCGGATTGATCAGCGCAGCGCGGCAACCGTACCGCTCGCTCACCCGGGTCGCCATAAAGCCACCGAGGGAGCTGCCCACGGCGCCGAGCTTGTATTCACTACCATAACGACGCTGCAGATCGGCAATGGTCTGCTCGATAGCCGCCCAGGCCGCCGCTGGCGTATTGGGCTGGGCTGGAATGATCACTTCGATGTCGGGCCGGTTGGCGGCCACCCAGGCAGCCATCTGCTGCGCCTTGGCGGAGCCCGGTGAGGAGTTGAAACCGTGCAGGTAGAGGAGAACCGACTTCATGGAATGCTCTCCTCAATAACCGGTGGCGTTGGGGTCGGGCACAAACTGCCCCACCGGCAGGCGCCACACCTCGCTGGCCACCCGCCCATCCGGATAGAGGGTGAGATAACGCCAGCCCGGGCCGGACTCGTCCAGCGCGAAGCCGTCGGAGAGCGGTTTGAACTGAATGCAGGTGGAGGGGCTGGCAATCAGCCGCACCCCGCGGTGCACCTCGTCAAACTCCTGATGAACGTGGCCGAACAGGATGGTCTTCTGCTGCGGATGACGGGCCAGTACGGCGAACAGGTCATCGGCATTCTTGAGATTGTGTTGATCCAGCCAGGCGCAGCCCACCGGCACCGCCTGATGGTGCAAGGTGATAAGGGCGTGGCGATCAGGATATTGGCGCAGGGCACGGTCGAGGGCGGCCAGCTGGTGATCGCCAATCATGCCGTGGGGTTTGCCGCGCACCTGGGTGTCGAGCAGGATCACCTGCCAGTGGTCGCCCACCAGCTGCTTGGATTCGCTGATCCCGGCGGCATGGAGATATTCGGTCATCAGCGGGCTGTCATCGTGATTACCAGGCAGCCAGTAGATGGGACGGCCCAGGGGCGCCATCATGGAGGCGAAACGCTGATAGGATTCCGGGCTGTGATCCTGCGACAGATCGCCGGTCGCCAGAATCACCTCGTAGGGGTGTTCATTGGCCTGCACCTGTTCCAGCACGGCGGCCAGACTCTCTGCGGTGCGCACAGCCAACAGCCGCCCTTCGGCACTCGCGAAGAGGTGGGTGTCGGTAATTTGCAACAGGCGCACACTGCCGTCCTGCGCCTGGGGGAGCTCTGTTTCCAAAATCACGCTTCTTTTTATTTGTTCAACTGGAGATATTGATCGGGCTGGTACCATGTCTGAGACAAAATTTTAGCCATTCGGCCAGAAACAGATTTACCTGCTCCTTTTCGTCCCGCTGGTGCATCTTTTTATTGGGATAATCATAACGTGGTTGCAAACGGGAAATCTGTTGCGCTGCACACACTTCCGCCATCCGCACATCATGATACAAACGAATCTCTATCTGAGCTTGTAAATATTCGGGTAATTCGGGGTTGTGCTGGCTCAGGATCACCTGATTGGTGAAGCGACTCTCGCCAATGATGGTGAGCTGGAACTGCAGATCGTTGCCGACCCGATAGCGGCGCTCGGCCCCGACTTCCCCATCAGGCGGCAGCAGTTTCATCAATGCCATGTAGTTGACCTCGCAGGTACGCTGCAAGGACATCAGATCAGGCACATAGCGCCTGCTCTGTTGCAGGGTCAGTGCCACCTCAGCGATCCGCCAGCCAGCGGGCGCGCAGCTCGCCGTGGTTGAGAGCAAGCCACTGCAGGGCGATGACCGAGGCCGCATTGTCGATGCGCCCCTCTTTGAGCCAGGCATAGGCCTGCTCGCGGCTCACCACGTGCACCCGGATATCTTCGCCCTCATCAGCCAGACCGTGCAGACCACTCGCCTTGCTGGCATCCACCTCGCCCACAAAGACCTCGATCCGCTCGGTGCTACCGCCCGGGCTCACCAGATAGCTGATGGCATGCTCGCAGCGGGCCACCTCGATCCCGGCCTCTTCCACCGCTTCGCGGCGCACCACCGCCTCGGCGGTCTCACCTTCGTCGATGATGCCGGCCACCAGCTCCAGCAGCCAGGGAGTCGGGCTGGTCTCCATCGCGCCGATGCGGAACTGCTCCACCAGCACGATCTGGTCGCGCACCGGATCATAGGGCAGCAGCGCGGCAGCATGGCCCCGCTCGAACAGCTCGCGCACGATGGGCTGATTCCAGCCGCCAGCAAATAACCGATGCTGCAGACGATAGACATTCACCTTGAAGAAGCCGTTATATCCAGCTGATTTTTCAATGATTTTCACATCATCGGCGGCGTAATGCCGATCTTGCGGCAAGGGTTGCTGCGACATCCGGGGCTCCCGTCAGCTTGACTTGTATCAGTTTGACCATAAAATCCGAGGAACATGAATGAACGTTCATTCACTCGGTGTGCCATGGTAATGAGGGGTGGATTTTAGCAGCCACAGACCATTTGGCTAGGCGCGCGGGGAGAAAACTGCGTCCGGTTCTTGACGTTCCCGTCACCGGACCTGAGACTCTTAGCATTAAATTTTGCTTATAGTAGAGTGATTAAGCTGCAATCAAGCTTGGTCGGTGACAATATTTGCCTCTCCAGCAACCAGTTTGGGTTACTACATAAGGTTAAAACGATCTATGAAAAGAACACTTTTGTCAGTCATGGTGTTGCTGGGCGTCAGTGCCGGTGCCCATGCCGAAAACCTGCTCGACATCTACCAGCAAGCCCAGATCAAAGACCCGCAGTTGCTGCAGTCCAAAGCCGTTCGCGACCAGGCCTTCGAGAAGATCAACGAATCCCGTGCCCCTCTGCTGCCCCAGATCGATCTGGGTGCCGGGCTCAATTATCTGCAAAACAAGAACGATACCCAGAGCAATACCAACGCCAAGGGTGAAGTGACGCTGTCGCAATCCCTCTATCGTCGCAGTAACTGGGTCAATCTGGATATCAGCGAGAAGCAGGCCACCCAGTCAGATGTTGCCTACAACCTCGAAATCCAGAACCTGATGGTGCGCACCGCCAAAGCCTACTTTGATGTGCTCAAAGCGATGGATACCCTGGAATTCGTCCGTGCCAACAAGGTTGCCGTAGAGCGTCAGCTGGAGCAAACCCAGCAGCGTTTCGAAGTGGGCCTGACCGCCATCACCGACGTTCATGAAGCCGAAGCCTCCCGCGACCAGGCGCTGGCTGACGAGATCAATGCCGAAAACTCGCTGGACAACAGCTACGAGACCCTGCGCGAGCTGACCGGTATCGATCACCGCAATCTGGACGTGCTGAACACTGATCGTTTCAGCCCGCAGAAGACCGCCTTCGGCTCCGACAAGTGGCTGGAGCTGGCGCTGGACAAGAACCTGCAACTGCACAGTGCCCGCATCAGCAAGGACATTGCCAAGGAGCAGATCGATCTGGCCAAAACCGGCCATGAGCCGACTCTGGATCTGGGTGCCGGACTGCAAACCAGCAATACCGATTACAAGCTGGATAGCATGCCGGGCGGCAATGACAATCAGGCCAATATCGGTCTGACCTTCAAGCTGCCCATCTACAGCGGTGGCGCCACCAGCTCCAAGGTGAAGCAGGCTCAATACAACTACGTGGCGGCCAGCGAACTGCTGGAGAAGAACTTCCGCTCGGTGCAGAGCACAGTGCGCTCCTCCTACAACAACGTGAACGCCAGTATCGGCTCGGTGCGCGCCTACAGCCAGTCTGTGGTCTCCGCCGACAGCGCCCTGAAGGCGACCGAAGCCGGTTACGAAGTGGGTACCCGTACCATCGTCGACGTGCTGGACTCTACTCGCAAGCTGTACGAGGCCAAGCAGAAGCTCTCCGAAGCCCGTTACAACTACATTCTCAATATCCTGAGCCTGAAACAGGCTGCCGGTATTCTGGAAGCGCAGGATCTGGTGGAAGTGAACCAGGGCCTGATGCCCGCCACGGCAAAAGCCAAAGGCTGATAGCCGCTATCGGACATGAAAAAGGCGACCGCAAGGTCGCCTTTTTGTTATCCGTATTTCGGTCGGATTGCAGCCGCCGATAGTGAGCCCCGCCAGATTGCGGGGCCAGCAGCGCGTTAGCCGCGCTCGCGGATCGTCTTGATGATGTCGGTGGTGGAGCAGCCATCCTCGAAGTTGAGAACGCGCACCTCGCCACCATTGGCGGTCACCTCGGCGTAACCGGCGATATCTTCCGGCTTGTAGTCACCGCCCTTGACCAGCAGATCCGGCAGGATCTCGGCGATCAGGCGCTGCGGGGTATCTTCACCAAATGGCACAACCCAATCCACCGCGCCCAGCGCAGCCAGCACCGCCATGCGGCGCTCGGTCGGGTTGACCGGACGACCCGGCCCTTTCAGGCGGCGAACCGACTCGTCGGTGTTGACCGCCACGATCAGGCGATCCCCCAGCTTGCCAGCGTTGGCCAGATAGGAGACGTGACCGGCGTGCAGGATGTCGAAGCAACCGTTGGTCATCACTACCTTCTCGCCACGCAGACGGGCGGCACGAACCGCCACTTTCAGCTGGGCTTCGGACATGACGCCGAAGCCTGTCTCCTGCTCGGTGTAGAGGGCATTGGCCAGCTCGACCGGACTGACGGTGGAGGTACCCAGCTTGCCGACCACGATACCGGCAGCGGTATTGGCCAGCGCGCAGGCTTCGTCCAGGCTCTTGCCTGCCGCCAGTGAGGTAGCCAGAGTGGAGATGACGGTATCACCGGCACCGGTCACATCATAAACCTCGTGGGCCTGAGCCGGCAGATGCAGCTCTGGTTGACCTTCGCGGATCAGGGTCATGCCGTTCTCGGAACGGGTGACCAGCAGGGCATCCAGCTCGAAGCGCTTGACCAGATCCAGCCCCTTGGCGACCAGCTCCTCTTCGCTCTTTACCTTGCCCACTACAGCCTCGAACTCGGACATGTTGGGGGTCAGCAGGGTAGCACCGCGATACTTCTCGAAGTCGGTTCCCTTGGGGTCGACCAGCACCGGAATACCAGCGGCACGGGCGCGCTGGATCATGCCGGGCACGTCGTTGAGAGCACCCTTGCCGTAGTCGGAGAGGATCATCACATCGCTGTGCGGCAGCGCCTGCTCGACCTTGCTCACCAGCAGGGTGGAGTCGACAGCGTGGAACCCCTCTTCGAAATCGAGGCGCAGCAGTTGCTGGTTGCGCGACAGCACGCGCAGCTTGGTGATGGTCGGGTAGTCGGCCAGACGAACGAAGTCACAGGCGACCTTGACGCCGGCCATCTGGCCAGCCAGGGCATCGGCAGCCTCATCCTGACCGGTCAGGCCAAGCAGCACGGCATGAGCGCCAAGGGCGGCGGAGTTGAGGGCCACGTTGGCGGCACCGCCCGGACGCTCCTCAATGTGTTCAACCTTGACCACGGGCACCGGTGCCTCGGGGGAGATCCGACCGGTAGGGCCATGCCAGTAACGGTCCAACATGACATCGCCAACGACCAGAACGCGGGCTTTTTCAAAATCGGGCAGGGTGATCTTCATCTGTATCGACTCTCAAAACCTGAAAAATCAGCGGGCGATTTTATCACACTCTTTTATCCGGTGTAGAAAAAGCCGACTGCAGTTGCCGCCGCTGTCACGCTAACCGGACGCGGGTTACCCCTCTGACCAGCACACAGCCATTCGCCCCCGCCCCCCCTTTTCGGCTAGAATCCCCCGATTGTGTTTGCGAACAAGAGATTAGCCATGGCCCACGACAACGCTCCCCGCCTGGAGCCCCGCCTGTTTCATCCCCGTTACTGGGCCAGCTGGTTCGGCCTCGGCCTGCTCTGGCTGCTGACCCTGCTGCCGTGGCGCAGCCAGATGTGGCTGGGCCGTCAGCTCGGTCGTCTCGCCGCAAGGATATTGAAGTCCCGGGTCAAGATTGCCCGTCGCAATCTGGAGCTGGCGATGCCCGAGCTGACCCGGGATGAGCGGGAGAAACTGCTTAAGGCAAACTTCGAGAGCGTGGGCTGCGCCGTGTTCGAGGTGGGGATCGCCTGGTTCTGGCCAGACTGGCGGATGCGCAACCTGATGAAGGTGGAAGGGGAAGATCACGTCATCGCCGCCATGGAAAAAGGTCAGGGCATGCTGCTGCTCTCCTGCCATTTCCTGACGCTGGAACTCAACGCCCGCTGTTTCGGGCTGGTGCGCCCCGGCGTGGGGGTCTATCGCCCCAACACCAATCCGGTGCTGGAGTATGCCCAGTATCACGGTCGCTGCGCTTCCAACAAATATCTGGTAGACCGGATGGACGTGAAGGGGATGATCAAGGCGCTGCGCAACGGTGACGCCCTCTGGTACGCGCCGGATCACGACTACGGCAGCCACGCCAGTGTGTTCGTGCCTTACTTCGCGGTAGAGCAGGCGGCCACCATCACCGGCACAGCCACCCTGGCGCGGGTGAAGAACACCGTCACCCTCCCCTGCTACAACATCCGCACCAGCGAGGGTTACACCCTGCATATCGGTGCGCCGCTCGCCGACTACCCCAGCGGGGATGACATGGTTGATGCCGCCCGCGCCAACAGCGAGATTGAAGCCGCCGTGCGCAAGGCGCCGGAGCAGTACATGTGGCTCCATCGCCGCTTCAAGACCCGCCCCTCCCCCGAGGATGCCGGCTTCTACTAAGCCGCAGCCCCGACAGGGCTCAGATCGCAAAAACCGACAAACCGCCTGCTGGCGGTTTGTTTTTATCTGCTATCAGCCCTGCGCGGCAAGCAAGCGCCCCGAACATCTGCCGCTCGATAACATCCTGCATGTTGGCGCCCATTCCCAACAGCCAGCAGCAAAAGAGAGCTCATCACCAACCGTAAAAACTGAAAGCGGGTTACAAATCTATTGATTCATTTGTGAGTAAAGAGAGATTTAGATAGATTCATCGTCACTACCCGCTGATGAGTTATTGAGTGATTTGCCCCATTCGAATACAAAAACTGAATTTGTGAAGTGAATCACCTTTACGCAAAGGCACGGCAAAACCAATCTGGTGATCTGAATCACAAAAAATAGTCATTAAAAACAGAAAAGATCGAAATGTAGCCGAATTACAGCATGGGAATGTGATGTGAGTCACTGATTATGGAGGGGGTATCGCTGGGTATCCGAGATCTGGATCACAAGACACCCCGTTTTCAGCCTAATTTGATCGCAAGCTGGTAGATTGAAGTTGCTTAGACGACAGGGATGGAGGTTCGGCAAAACCGGCCATCCCGAACTACCACTTTTAATCAAACAGGCTTAAAACGGGGTCCCGACATGTTATCACCGGATACCAAAGTCAAGATACAGAATTTTGGACGCTTCCTGTCCAATATGGTCATGCCCAACATAGGCGCCTTTATCGCCTGGGGCTTTATTACCGCCCTCTTTATCCCCACCGGCTGGCTGCCCAATGAAACCTTGGCCAAGCTGGTCGGCCCCATGATCACCTACCTGCTGCCGCTGCTGATTGGCTACACCGGCGGCAAGCTGATGGGCGGTGATCGTGGCGGCGTGGTCGGTGCTATCACCACCATGGGTGTCATCGTGGGGACCGACATCCCGATGTTTATGGGTGCCATGATGGTCGGCCCGCTCGGTGGCTGGGCCATCAAGCGCTTCGACAAGGCGATGGACGGTCGCGTCAAGAGCGGCTTCGAGATGCTGGTCAACAACTTCTCCGCCGGCCTCATCGGCATGCTGCTGGCGATCCTGGCCTTCTTCGTGATTGGCCCCTTCGTCAAGGTGCTCTCCGGCCTGCTGGCCGGTGGCGTCGGCTTCCTGGTAGAAAACCACATGCTGCCGCTCACCTCCATCTTCGTCGAGCCGGCCAAGATCCTGTTCCTCAACAACGCCATCAACCACGGCATCTTCTCGCCGCTGGGGATCCAGCAGGCGACCGAGCACGGCAGCTCTATCTTCTTCCTGATTGAAGCGAACCCGGGCCCAGGCATGGGTGTGCTGCTGGCTTACATGGTGTTCGGCCGTGGTGCGGCCAAGCAGTCCGCGGCTGGCGCCTCCATCATTCACTTCTTCGGCGGCATCCACGAGATCTACTTCCCGTATGTGCTGATGAACCCGCGCCTCATTCTGGCGGTGATCGCCGGTGGCATGACCGGGGTCTTTACCCTGACCCTGTTCAACGCCGGTCTGGTCTCCCCTGCCTCACCGGGTTCCATCTTCGCCGTGTTGTTGATGACGCCGAAAGCCTCCCTGATCGGGGTCGCCCTCTCCATCATCAGCGCTACTCTGGTCTCCTTCCTGGTCGCCGCCGTGTTCGTCCGCGCCCAGCAGCCGGAAGCCGACGAGGCCGATGCCCTCGGTGAAGCCACTCGCAAAATGAAAGCCCTGAAGGGCGGCAAGCCCGATACCGCAGCGGCCAAGAAGCCGGGCGGCGAACTGATGGCGGTACGCAATATCGTGGTCGCCTGCGATGCGGGCATGGGCTCCAGCGCCATGGGCGCCGGCATGCTGCGCAAGCGGGTGCAGGCCGCCGGGCTCGATATCAGCGTCACCAACCGCGCCATCGATCAGCTAGACGATCAGGTGGACTGGGTCATCACCCACAAGGATCTGACCGAGCGGGCCCGTCGCCATGCGCCGAACGCTCACCATATTTCCCTGACCAACTTCCTCGACAACGGCCTCTATCAGGAGCTGGTACAGAGCCTGAGCCGCGCCGCCAACGATGATGTCGCCAACCCGCAGCTGCTGGTGGCCGCCAACGACGACAGCTACGAGCCGCAGGCCGCCGAAGTCTTTACCCTGAGCCGTCATGACGTGCATCTGGGACTGAAAGCAGACAACAAGGAGGCCGCCATCCTGACCGCAGGCCGACTGCTGGCCGAGCGGGGCTACGTGGCGCCCGACTACGTCAACGCCATGCTGGAGCGTGAACAGCTGGTCTCCACCTACCTCGGCGAGTCCATCGCCGTGCCCCATGGCACCATCGCCGCCAAGGAGTTTGTGAAGCGTACCGGCATCGTCATCTGCCAGTACCCGGCCGGGGTCGCCTTTGGCGAGGCTGCCGATGAGGTAGCGCGGCTGGTGATCGGCATCGCCGCCCGCAACGACGAACACATGCAGGTGATAACCCGCCTGACCAATGCACTGGATGAACCCGGTCTCATCGACCGGCTGGCCAGCACCACGGATCCCCAGGCCTTCCTGGATCTGCTGGGTGCCGAACAGGCTGCGTAATCATCTTTCATCGTCTTTGGTTCAAGAGGTTAATATCATGAAAACATTGCATTTTGGTGCTGGTAACATCGGTCGCGGCTTTATCGGAAAAGTGCTGGCGGATGCCAGTCATCAGGTCACCTTCGCCGACGTCAACGACACTCTTATCGACCAGCTCAACCACCGTCAGGAGTACAAGGTCCATGTGGTAGGTGCGGATCAGAAGCTGGACGTGGTGCGCAACGTGGCAGCGGTCAGTTCCGCCGGTCACGAGGTGATCGCCCGCATCATCACCGCCGATCTGGTCACCACGGCAGTGGGCCCCAACATTCTGGACAAGATTGCCAGCACCCTGGCCAAGGGGCTGCAAGCTCGCTTCGATGCCGGCAACCTGACTCCGCTGAACGTCATCGCCTGTGAAAACATGGTACGCGGCACAAGCCACCTCAAGCGGGAGGTACTCAAGTACCTGCCGGTCGCGTATCATGCCACGCTCGAATCCTGTATCGGCTTCGTCGACTCGGCGGTGGATCGCATCGTGCCGCCCGCCGCGGCTGCCAACGATGATCCGCTGGAAGTGACGGTCGAGAGCTTCAGCGAGTGGATCGTCGACCAGACCCAGTTCAAGGGGGAGCTGCCACAGGTGGCGGGTATGGAGCCCACCGACAACCTGATGGCCTTCGTCGAGCGCAAGCTGTTCACCCTCAACACCGGCCACATCGTCACCGCCTATCTCGGCAAACTGCGGGGCTACCGCACAGTGCGCGAGGCGATCGAAGATCCGGTGATCCGCAGCAAGGTGCGCCGCGCCATGGAGGAGAGCGGTGCCGTGCTGGTGAAACGCTACGGCTTCGACCCGCGTCTGCACGCCGCCTACATCGAGAAGATCCTGGCCCGCTTCGCCAACCCCTATCTGGTGGACGAGATTGACCGGGTCGGTCGTCAGCCGCTGCGCAAGCTGGCGGCGGGAGATCGACTGGTGAAGCCGCTGCTGGGCACCCTGGAGTACGGCCTGCCCAACGAGCAGTTGCAGGAGGGGATCGCCGCGGCGCTCCACTATCGCAATGCCGATGACCCGCAGGCGGTGGAGCTGCAAGCCCTGCTGGCGGAGCTGGGCCCGGCCAAAGCGCTGGCCCGCGTCACCGGACTGGATGAAGAGAGCGAAGTGGTTCGCGCCATCGTCGCCCGTTACGAAACCCTGTAATAACCCTGCTTGCGGCGCATTCAGCCACCACTGATAGCGCGCCAAGCGCTTGAATGGCAAGGGAATGTGCCCCATATGATAAAAACCGGGAGAGAGGCTGACTCTCTCCCTGTCAGCTGGACCCAATGCACCTATGACCACACACCAGGAAGATGAAGTACTGGAACGACTGAATGAGCAGGATGGCCCCCGCGGCTTCTTTCTCGAAGCCGTGACCATCCTGGAAGAGGCGGTCGACTCCCTGATGCGACGCGCGTTCCGTCAGGAGGAGTATGCCGTCAAATACGCCATCGAACCCCTGCTCAACCAGAGCGGCCCCCTCGGCCAGCTGGAGGTGCGCCTCAAGCTCATCTTCGCCCTCGGCCTCATCTCCCTCGAGCGCTATCAGGATATCGAAGCCTATATCAAGATCCGCGACTTTCTGGTGCGCGACCCCAAGGATTACCGCTTCAGCGACAAGCCGATCCGCGATCTGCTCGACCGCCTGCACGGGGTCAATCAGGGCGGCATGATGAAGCTGGAGCCCCCCGCCAGCGAAGAGGATTGGGCCTTCTACCAGATGCAGCTCAACCGGCTCGATCAGATGGTGCGCTCCGCACTGGTACTGACGCTGGCCGACTGTGTCGGCGAGCTCCACAAGGAGAGCCCCATCTAATCCGGCCCCAAGGCCAACCCGTCACCACGGTTGGCGTCTGGCTGGCACCCTTCACACCACAGCCAGCCACCATGACGCCGACTGTCGCACATCTCCCCATCCCGGCCATGATGCACGCTCCTTCAGGTGTCAATCTGACCAACTTAGCCACTACACTAGCTCCATACTCATTGCCTGAATCGAGGTCTGCATGATTGCCCTCTCTCTGGCCGGGATCGCCCTGGTCTCCGTGCTGGCCCAATGGCTTGCCTGGTCGCTGCGGGTGCCCGCCATCCTGTTTCTGCTGCTCACCGGCCTGACTCTGGGCCCGGTCAGCGGCCTGCTCGACCCCGATGCCCTGCTCGGGGATCTGCTGTTTCCGCTGGTCTCCCTGTCGGTGGCCATCATCCTGTTCGAGGGGGCACTGACCCTCCATCTGGCCGAGCTCAAGGGGATCGGCAAGGTGGTGCGCAATCTCTGCTCCACCGGCATGCTGGTCAGTTTCGCCGTCATCGGCAGCGCCGGTTACTTCCTGCTGGGGCTGGACTGGCGGGTTGCCACCATGCTCGGCGCTGTGCTGGTGGTAACGGGCCCGACGGTGATCGCCCCCATGCTCAACGTGATCCGCCCCACCCGGGAGGTGGACCGCATCCTGCGCTGGGAGGGGATCGTCATCGACCCCATCGGCGCCCTGTTTGCGGTGCTGGTGTTCGAGGCGGTGCGCCTTGGCAGTCAGGGGGATCTCATCAGCCATACCCTGCTGGCGCTGGGCAAGACAGTGCTGGTCGGTTCCCTGATCGGGGTGGTGGCAGGCTGGCTCACCACCCTGCTCATTCGCAAGGACTGGCTACCGGTCAGCCTGCACAAATTCGGCGTGCTGGCGCTGGTGCTGGTCACCTTCAGCCTCTCCGACTGGCTGAGCCACGAATCGGGCCTGCTGGCGGTGACCGTGTTCGGCATCTGGCTCGCCAATCAGGAGGGGCTGGATCTGGAGGAGGTGCTGGCGTTCAAGGAGGATCTCGCGGTCATCCTTATATCCAGCCTGTTTATCCTGCTGGCGGCCCGCCTCGATCTGGCACAGCTCTGGCAGCTCGGCCCCATGGTGCTGGCGCTGCTCTGCGTGGTGCAGTTTGTGGCGCGCCCGCTCTGTATTCTGGTCTCGACCTGGGGCTCGGATCTCTCCTGGCGAGCTCGCGCCCTGCTAAGCTGGATCGCCCCACGTGGCATAGTCGCAGCGGCAGTCAGTGCCTCGTTTGCCATCAGCCTGCATCAGGCCGAGATCCCCGATGCCGACAAGCTGGTGCCGCTGGTATTTGCGGTGATCATCTCCACCGTGGTGTTGCAGAGCCTCACCTCGGCACCGCTGGCCAGCCTGCTCAAGATGCGCCAGAGCACCCCCAATACCTGGCTCATCATAGGGGCCAACTCGGTGGCGCGAGCCATAGGCCGGGCGCTGGCGGATCAGGGTGTGCCGGTGCAACTCTGCGATCCCGCCTGGGAGTTCTGCAAACAGGCGCGGATGAGCAACCTCCCCTGCTACTTCGGCAACCCCCAGTCAGAACATGCCGAGCTGCACCTGCCGCTTACCAGCATCAGTACCGTGCTGGCGCTCTCCCCCAATCGCCACAACAACGCCCTCGGGGTACTGCACTTTGCCCACCTCTACGGCGAGGAGCAGGTCTACTCCCTGCGCTCCAGCGAGCAGCACGGCAAGGCTAACCGGGAGAGCGCCACCTTTCGCGCTCGCCAGAACCTGTTCGGCCCCGACATCAACTATGCCAGGCTGAGCAGCCTGCTGAGCCGGGGCGGCCAGATCAAGGCGACCCGCCTGAGCGAGGCGTTCGACTGGGCCCAGTATCAGACCGCCAATCCCGGCGCCATCCCGCTCTTCATCATGGATGGCAAGGGCAAGCCCCAGATCGTTACCGGCCCCGTCACCCCGCAGGCGGGTGAGCTGCTGATCGCCCTGCAGCCGCCCAGAGAGCAGGGCGCCGAATGAACGAAGCCAACAACAATCCGCTGATCGCCCCTCTGCTGGTGCTGCTGCAACAGGCGGCGGGTAGCTACAAGGTGCATGAACTGATGGCGGCTCTGCGCCAGCAGGGGGCGATCCCCCGGCTGGCCGACGATGAACAGCTGCAGCTGTTTCGGGTCAACTTCCTGATCATGAACGCCCTCTACCAGTTGCAGGCCGAGCTCTGGCAAGAGGGATGGTGGCTGGTGATCAGCACCCTGGATATCCGGCTCGAACCGCTGGCCGGGAATCAGGAGGCCAACCACGGCTTTGCCGTTGGCGAAAATCTGCGTAGCTACTATCTCGACTGGCAGGTGTTCTGGCAGACCGATCGTGCCGAAGTTGAGGCCCTGCTCAACCGCTTCTGGCGCGCTTATGACGGTGAGGGGCACAAAGCCGAGGCGCTGGCCCTGTTCGAGTTGAATGAGGGGGCGAGTCAGGAGACGCTCCGCCACCGCTGGCGGGAGCTGGCATTGCAGCACCATCCGGATCGGGGCGGCAATGCAGAGACCTTTATCCGGATCCGCTGGGCATGGGAGGTCCTGCGGGGATGATCCCGTTGCCGCATATAAAGGGCAGGCATAGACTGGAGCTGGATATTCCCCACAGGAGAGCATCATGACAGTCAGTGAACTTCGTAAGCTCTATCAGCAACAGATCCTGCACGAGGCCGAAATCCTCCACGACGTTGCCATCCCCGGATGGATCATCGAATTCAGAGGCAAGGATGGCACCCTCTACGAGCTAACCGACACCCTCGGCTGCCCGGTCAGTTTCGGTAACGTCGAACAGGCCCGCGAACATCTGCATCAGGTGGCCAACTGCCCGGTTCAGGTGGAGCACCTCTACCGCTTCTTCGAACGCTAGCGCCACCCACCACACACTAAAAAGGCTCCCGAGGGAGCCTTTTTGTTATTCCGGTTGCTTTCTATTCCGGTTGCAGCGGTTCCGCCACCTTGCCCTCCAGCTTCCTGACCGGCTTTTGCAGGATCAGGTTGGCCGGATAGGTGACCAGATCGCCGTTGTCATCACGCACCCGCACATAGAAGAGGCCAATCTCGGTGATGACGCCGGTGACCGAATCATCCTTGTCGAGGATGCGGATCCGGTCGCCAATCTTGTAGGGGAAGGCAAAGAAGATGGTGATGCTGGCGGTGATGTTGGAGAGGATCGACCACTGGGCGACCATGGCGACCCCCAGTACCGCAAAGAAGGAGGACGCGAGCACTACCAGTCGGGAGAAGTCGAGCCCCCATACCCCGGCCAGCACCAGCAAGGTGGCGCAGCCGAGCAGGAAGTGGAACACATGGGCCACGTAGAGCACCCGGTTCTCGCTCACCTGCCTGCTCTGACCGAGCGCCAGCAGGCTCTTGTGAATCAGCCGCCGGATCAGGGTATGACCCAGCAACAGCAGCAGGGTCAGGCCAATTGATTGCCACATGGGTTACGCCTCCTTACCACCAGCGCCGATGTTTGAGCCAGATAGCCAGCCCGCTTGCCAGCGCCACCAAGGATCCGCAGAAGACCCAGAAGGCGGTCGGATTCTCGGCCCCGGGGATACCGCCGAGGTTGATGCCAAACAGGCCGGTCAGGAAACTGGCGGGCAAAAAGAGCAGCGCCATCACCGACATCTGGTAGGCGCGGCGGTTGGTCGCCTCCGCCATCAGATTGTTGATCTCGTCTGCCAGCACGGCGGTGCGTGCCACTCCGGCATCGAGGTCATCGAGCCAGCGCCGCAGCCGATCGGCGATATCGAGCAGACGACGGCGGTCATCCTCATCCAGCCAGCTGATCTTCTCGTTGGCCAGCCGCGCCACCAGATCCCGCTGCGGCGAGAGGTAGCGGCGGATCATGATGAGCTGCTTGCGGATCAGCGCCAAGCGGCCATTGGCGGGCATGTCGCGCATCAGCACCATCTCCTCCAGATCGAGGATCTTGTCGTGCAGCTCCTCGACAAACTCCCCCGCCCGATCGGTCAGGGCATCGCAAATCTCCACCAGCCAGTCGGCCGGGGTATCGGCGCCGCCCCCCAGCTTGAGCTGGTTGAACACATCCTGCTCGGAGAGCAGCGGACGACGACGGCTGCTGATAATGAGATCCGGGGTGATGAAGATGCGCAGCGCCACCATCTCTTCGGGCCTGTGATCCTTGTTGTGGTTGATGCCGCGCAGGATCAGCAGCACCGTCTCCCCCATCCGCACCAGCTTGGGACGATTGCTCTGGCCGAGCAGCGACTCCCTGGCCGCCTCGCTGAGCAAGGGGGTCTGCAACAGCCAGCGCGCCGAATCGGGATTGCCGTAATCCAGATGCAGCCAGCCGGGATGCGCCGCCGGGACTTCGCTTCCCGCCGTCAGCGGCGCCATGCCCCCCTTGCCATCCAGGGTCAGGGCATAAATCACTTCACTGGGCACCCGATCCATCTCGTCTCCTTCTCGTTTCATGTGCTGGCCCCAGCTTACACCAAAGGCGGGGCCGACTCAGCCCCGCGCCTGGAAGGGGAGGCCTGTGTTAACATGGCCGCTCTCGTTTTTTATCCGCTTTCACTACAGGAAACCATGCCATGCCCATCTGGGTTGATGCCGACGCCTGCCCCATTCCGGTCAAGGAGATCCTCTACCGCGCCGCCCACCGCGCCCAGGTCGTCACCACCCTGGTGGCCAATCAGGGATTGCGGGTGCCCCCCTCGCCTTTCATCAAAACCCAGCAGGTGGAAAAGGGATTCGATGTGGCAGATCATGTCATCGCCCAGCAGGTTCAACCCGGCGATCTGGTGATCACCGGTGATATCCCCCTCGCCTCCTGGGTGATCGATGCTGGCGGCGAGGCACTCAATCCCCGCGGCGAGATCTACACCCGCGAGACCATCAAGGCGCGGCTCGGCATGCGCAACTTTATGGAAGAGCTGCGCTCGGCCGGCGTGCAGACCGGCGGCCCGGCCCCCTTCAATGCTGCCGACAAACAGCGCTTCGCCAACGCCCTCGACAAGTGGCTGGTCAAAGGCAAGTTGTAAATAGGCTATAAAGGCGCCCAATATGGGCGCTTTTTCGCCGTAACATCCTGATTTTTAAAATAAGAGCTGACCACAACCGTCAGGCTGGTAAGATGCGCCGCCATCTTGTCCACGCCGTAATCATCATGACCGCCCAAGGGCACCTGCTCTTCTCCGTTACCTGCACCCTGATCGCCCACAAACTGCAGCTCACTCCGGCACTGGCCGATGCCAGCCTGTGGCAGACCATCCCTGCCGCGCTGGCCAGCGCCCTGTTGCCCGACCTCGACCACCCCAAATCGGTGCTGGGGCAGCGCCTGCCGTGGATCTCGAAACCTCTGTCGCGGCTGTTCGGCCATCGCGGCTTCACCCACAGTCTGCTGGCAGTCGCCGCCGCCGTCTGGGGGCTGAACCAGAGCCTGCCGCCGGGCACCCTGCCCATGGAGGTCAAGGATGCGCTTATCGTCGGCTACCTCAGCCATCTGCTGGGGGACTGGCTCACCCCGGCGGGCATTCCGCTCTTCTGGCCCATCAAACGCCGTTACCGCCTGCCGGGCTGGCCGCTGCGCAGTGGCGGCGCCATCGAAACCGGCTTTTGCACTCTCACCCTGCTGGTCGCCGGCTGGTGGTGCGGCTGGCGGCTGTGAGGCAGAAACAAAAAAGCCCCTGACAAGGTCAGGGGCTCAAACCGTGGCGGGTGCCGCCAGAGGATCAGATCATGATGCCAGCGATAACAGCAGAGAGCAGGCTGACCAGGGTAGAACCGTAGACCAGCTTCAGACCGAAGCGGGAAACCATGTTGCCCTTCTCTTCGTTCAGCGCTTTTACCGCACCGGCGATGATGCCGATGGAGCTGAAGTTGGCGAAGGAGACCATGAAGATGGAGAGGATGCCGACGGTACGCGGAGAGAGCTCGGCAGCCACCTTGCCCAGATCCATCATCGCCACGAACTCGTTGGTCACCAGCTTGGTCGCCATAATGGAGCCCGCTTGCAGCGCTTCACCACTCGGGATACCCAGGATCCAGGCGATCGGGTAGAAGAGGTAGCCCATGACGAACTGGAAGTTCACGCCAAATGCCATCTCGAACAGGTAGTTGATCAGGGCAATCAGGGCGATGAAGCCCACCAGCATGGCACCCACGATCACGGCAACGGTGAAACCGGCCATGATGTACTCGCCCAGCATCTCGAAGAAGTTCTCTTTCTTCGGGGTGTGGTGCTCGTCACCTTCGGCAATGGCCTTGATGTCGGTCACGGAGTTATCCGGCTCGTAGGGGTTGATCAGAGAGAGCACCACAAAGGTACTGAACATGTTGAGCACCAGCGCGGCGACCACGTAGCGCGGCTCGATCAGCTGCATGTAGGCACCGACGATGGACATGGAGACGGTAGACATGGCAGTCGCCGCCAGGGTGTACATCTGCTTCTCGTTCAGGTGCGGCAGGATGTTCTTGAGGGCGATGAAGTTCTCGGACTGGCCGACGATCATCGAGCTGATGGCGTTGAAAGACTCCAGCTTGCCCATGCCGTTGATCTTGGCCAGCACGGTACCGATACCGCGGATCACCAGCGGCAGCAGGCGGATGTACTGCAGAATACCGATCAGCACGGAGATGAAGACGATGGGCATCAGCACCATCAGGAAGAAGGAGAAGGCTCCTTCGTTGACCAGACCACCGAACACAAAATCGGTACCCTGTTTGGCAAACTCCATCAACTTGGTGAAGCCGGCGGCGAAGCCACCCACCACCGCCAGACCCACTTCGGAGTTCAGCATGAACCAGGCCAGCGCCAGTTCGACCACCAGCAGTTGGCCGATATAACGCAGTTTGATCTGTTTCCAGTTGTGGCGGTTAGCCAGCAGAGAGAGAGCGAGGACCATCACCAGTCCGAGCACAAAGTGAACGTATTCCATACCTGTAGCACCTGAGTAAATTGTAATTTTTGACCGGCGCCATCATAGACATTTGCACATTTAAAAATCAGATAGCCATCACAATCCCGCGCAATATTATGGAGGCAGGATAATACAAACGTTTTTAAATTAATTGTGCAATGAGCTGATATTAATCGCGCAACATAGAAATATAAATTCCTTTAAAAACATCGCACTGGGTAAGGCTGGCGCCGTTTTCATGTTCTTTGAAAATATTTCATCAGCATTTTCGCAACATTCCCTGTGGCGCAGTAACCGTTCGTGAAATATTTCCCAATCATTATATTAAAATACTGAAAATAGAAAACGTTTATCCACGATAAATAATTAGATGAGTGTTTGAAAAATAGTCCTTATCGCATTGTCGGTGATCGTCCGCGGTCGGTTTGGCAACAAATGAACCTTTCATTGCCCCTCGTGGCCAGCCGTTCAAAAATCCGCCACATCCGGTGCCACATTCTGGTATGATGCGCGGCCTTAGCGCTCGCGCATCCCCGTTTTCTCCGAAATAGAGTCCTTTTGTGAACAACAGCGAATTTAGCAGCCTCAATCTCTCCCCCGCCCTGCAAGAGAACCTCACCAGCCTGGGTTACCTGCAGATGACCCCGATCCAGGCCCAGAGCCTGCCCCTGGTGCTCGATGGCAAAGACCTGATCGCCAAGGCAAAAACCGGCAGCGGCAAGACCGCCGCCTTCGGCCTCGGCCTGCTGGCCAAGCTCAACGTCAACCGCCTCGAAGTGCAGGCGCTGGTGCTCTGCCCGACCCGCGAACTGGCGGATCAGGTGGCTCAGGAGATCCGTCGTCTGGCGCGTGCCCTGCCCAACGTCAAGCTGGTCACCCTGTGCGGCGGCACCCCGACCGCACCGCAGTCAGCCACCCTGAGCTTTGGTGCCCACATCGCCGTCGGCACCCCGGGTCGCATTCTCAAGCATCTGGAGCAAGGCACGCTGGAGCTCTCCGGCCTCAAGACGCTGGTGCTGGATGAAGCGGATCGCATGCTGGACATGGGCTTTGGCGAAGATATCAACCGGGTCATCAGCTATGCCCCCCAGCAGCGTCAGACCCTGCTCTTCTCCGCGACCTATCCGGAAGGGATCGCCCAGATGAGCCGCGGCGTGCAGCGCAATCCGGTCGAGGTGAGCGTGGAGTCCCTGCACGAGGGGAGCGCCATCGAACAGAAGCTCTACGAAGTGCCTGCCGGCCAGCGCCTCGACGCCCTCACCTGGCTGCTGAGTCACTACCAGCCAAGCTCCTGCGTGGTGTTCTGCAACACCAAGCGCGCCTGTAACGACGTGGCCGACCATCTGGCCGCCAAGGGCTTCTCGGCGCTGGCGCTGAATGGCGATCTGGAACAGCGCGAGCGGGATCAGGTGCTGGTGCGCTTTGCCAACGGCAGCGCCACCATTCTGGTGGCCACCGATGTGGCGGCCCGCGGCCTCGACATCAAGGAGCTGGGCGCCGTCATCAACTACGAGCTGACCTATGATCCGGAAGTGCACGTGCACCGCATCGGCCGTACCGGTCGTGCCGGCCAGCAGGGTCTGGCCCTGAGTCTCTATCAGCCGAACGAGGCCCAGCGCGTCAACTTTATCGAAGAGTACCAGCAGGCTTCGATGCCGTTGGGTGATCTCGACAGCATCGGCCGCGATATCAAGCCAATCGCCCCGCAGATGGTGACCCTCTCCATCGATGCAGGCCGCAAGACCAAGGTGCGGGCCGGTGACATTCTGGGCGCGCTGACCGGCGAAGGCGGCATTGCCGGCGCCGATGTGGGCAAGATCCAGATCTCCGAACAGTACTCCTACGTCGCGGTGAAGCGCAGCGTGGCGAGCGCCGCCCTCAAGCGGTTGCAGGAAGGCAAGATCAAGGGTCGCAGCTACCGCGCCCGCAAACTGGGCTAAGGTTTTTTGCAAGCCGTTAGCCAGACCACAGGCGCCTGACAGGCGCCTGTTTCATATCTCCGATGCCGCCATGCGGCAAGACAGGCACCATGACCCAAGCAATCCAAACCGATGTGAGCTGCCAGAACTGCGAAGCCTGCTGCTGCCGCCTCGAAGTGATGCTCTTTACCGATACCGGCGTGCCGGACCGTTATGTACTGGAACGGGATGGCGAGATACCGGTTATGCGCCGGCTGGACGATGGCTGGTGCGCCGCCCTCGACCGCAACACCATGATGTGCCGTATCTACGAGGTACGGCCGCTGATCTGCCGCGAATTCGAAATGGGTGAACCCGACTGCGTCGACGAACGGGACAAGTGGTTTATCAAGCTGGAGTGAAGCCCGTCCACGCGGGGAGCGGGGTGGTCAAGCGCTCGCAGGTTCACAGGGAGCTGTGTTGAGCTGCTCCCCCAGCCACTGGATGGCCGCTGCCTCCTGCTCGAAGTAACGTACCGCCCGAAAGGGCAATCCCTTGAAGATGTTATCCGCCAGATAGCGCTTGAAGCCCCCCACGAAGACCACCGCCAGAAACTGACAGCCACTCTCGGCACACCAGCCAAACTGGCGACGAAAACGGGCCAACACCTCGGGCCCGGCCGCTTCAAACTCGGTCGCGACCTCGACAATCCCCCAGGGGCCATCCATCAGACCGGCCAGTTCGTGACGAAAGCGCGCCTCATAGGCCATGGCACCTGCCAGATTGAAGGGGCCACTCGGACGGCAGATCAGCATCTGGCCCCTGCGCTCCATGTCGAATTGCCCATGTGGCTGCATGACTGCACCCATTCCGTTACCACCACCATCGCCTGCAAATTGTTACCACAAGGTAATAATTTATAAGGAAAAGTCCAGCAGCAAACAGGCTTTCCCCAAAGCGTGATCATCCTATCCTGCAAACCGTCGGCACCTCATGTTACCGACACTCCGCACTGAATCGGTCTCAAGATGTGTGATTGCAGTTAACGAAACGTTACTGCTATTATCCGCGCCGCCACAAACATTCCACCAGCCGAAAGGTTTGGCACCCCAACAAGGATGTGCAATGAAAAACAGGGACTCGAGTCATTACCAACGGATCTGGCGCTGGCACTTCTACGCCGGTCTCTTTGTCGCCCCTTTCCTGATCCTGCTGTCACTGACCGGGATCGTCTATCTGTTCAAACCCCAGCTCGACAACCTGATGTACCCAGAGCTGATGAAGGTCGCCCCCGCCAGCCAGACCCTGAGTGCCGACCAGCTGCTGGCCAAGGCGATGATGACCATGCCCGATGCCAGCCTGCGTAAGTACCTGCCGCCTGCCACTCCCGACCTGAGCGCTCAGTTCATCGTCAATCGAGGTGAACAGGAACTGACCCTGTTTATGGATCCCGCCAGCGGCGCTCTGCTCGGCACCATGGATAACAAGTGGAATCTGCAAGCGGTGGCCCGCTCCCTGCACGCCGACCTGCTGCTCGGTACCACCGGAGATCGGCTGATCGAACTGGCCGCAGGCTGGGGGCTGGTGCTGCTGCTGAGTGGTCTCTACCTCTGGTGGCCACGCAAGGGGCCCGGGGTGGGCGGCATCCTCTGGCCCAGAGTGAGCCAGCGCGGACGCCTCTGGTGGCGGGATCTGCATGCAGTGGTCGGCTTCTGGGGCGCTGGTTTCCTGCTGCTGTTGCTGTTGAGCGGCATGACCTGGACCGGTTTCTGGGGCGATCAGTTTGCCGCGGTCTGGAACCGCTTCCCCGCCGCCATGTGGAACGAGGTGCCCAAATCGGCACCGCTGGCTCGCAGCCTCAATCAGGCCCACGAGCAGACCGTCCCATGGGCGGTGGAGAACACCCCTATGCCCAGCTCGCAGCCGGTCGATGAGGGGCACGATCACGGCGCCATGAACCACGGCGAGCACGAGGGAGTGGTGATGGCCAGCCAGCGGATCCCGCTGCAACGGGTGGTCGAGATCGCCCATGAGCGGGGAGTCCAACCGGGTTACAGCATTACCCCGCCGGTCGGCGCCACCGGTGTCTATACCATCGCGATCTTTGCCGATGATCCGCGCAACGATGCCACCCTGCATATCGATCAATACAGTGGCAAGGTGCTGGCCGATGTGCGCTGGCAGGATTACGGCCCGGTCGCCAAAACGGTGGAGAGTGGCGTCATGCTGCACATGGGCAAGCTCTACGGCTGGCCCCACCAGCTCGCCATGCTGCTTATCTGCCTGATGGTGCTGGCCAGCGCCGTGAGCGGTCTGTGGATCTGGTGGTGCCGCCGTCCGCAGGGCCGTCTCGCCGCACCGCCGCTGCCTACCAAACTCCCGCCGATGCGCGGTGCCATCGCCCTGCTGATCCTGCTGGGCATTGCCTTCCCGCTGGTGGGCGCCTCGCTGGTCGCCATCTGGCTGCTGGATACCCTGCTCTTCTCCCGCCGGACTCCGGCGCTGGCCAAGGCCAGCTGAGCTGCCTCGATAACGATCAAAAAGGGCTCCCGTTCGGGAGCCCTTTTCATTTATCGCCGTTCCATCCAGCAGGTCAGGAGAGCGCTAACCCGATGGAGAGCAGCAGGCTGAACAGAAACGCGCTGATGGCGGTCTTCTTGAGGGCACCGGTCAGCACCTCGCCATCGTAGCTTTCGCGAAGGGTCTTGGCCGCATCGCTGAGAGGCTTCATGGCGGGCAGGAAGATCCACGGCCAGAAACTGGCGGGCTGGATCAGGATAAAGGCGATGGTTGCCAGCAACGCCGCCCCCAGCAACACCCAGTGATAGGCGATGGCGCGGTTGCGACCAAGGCGCACCGCCAGAGTGATCTTGCCACTGGCGGCGTCGGTCTCGATGTCGCGCACATTGTTGATATTGAGCACGGCGGTCGCCAGCAGACCACAAGCGGTGGCGGGTAGTAGCAGATCCCACTCCAACGTCTTGGTGAAGAGGTAGTAGGAGCCGAGCACCCCCAGCAGGCCGAAGAAGAGGAACACCGAGATATCGCCAAACCCGCGATAGCCGTAAGGAGTCTTGCCGACGGTGTAGGTCACCGCCGCGACAATGGCCGCACCACCCAGCACCACAAATGCCAAAATCTGCAGCCACTGACCGCCGAAGGCACAGCCCAGCAACAGCAGGCCACTGGCCACCGCCGCCAGCGCGGTCAGCCCCATTGCCACGCACATCTGTTTTTTGGTGATAAGACCGGAGACCACCGCCCGCTGCGGGCCGATCCGCTCACCGTTGTCGGCGCCGGAAACCGCATCGCCGTAATCGTTGGCCAGATTGGAGAGGATCTGCAGCAGGATGGCGGTCAGCAGCGAGAGCGCCATGATGGTGCCATCGAAGGCGCCACGACTGGCAGCCAGCCCCGAGCCCAGCAGGATGGAAGAGCAGGCGAGCGGCAATGTTCGCAAACGCGCCGCCAGCAACCAAACAGAGAAGGTATTTGTCATTTTGTGATGGCCAAACAATCGGATATTGATCGTGTTAAGGGTTATCGAACCGGATTTGGGTATACTTGGCCCCGGAGAGTGAAGCTCCCGCGGGCGATTTACATGGACGAATGGGCAGATAATATATAGGAAATCATCGCCCTTTGGCATAAACCTACGGCATCCAGCTACCGGATCGCTCGTTACTACCCGGCTCAGAAAAGAATCCATGTTGGCTCAGACCCATATCAAGCAACAACTGGACGCCCTGCGTCACAGCAACGTCAGCGGCTTCGTACGGTTGCGAGTGGCGATCGAAATCCGCTCCTTTCTGGGCTGGCTCGCGGCGCAAACCCTCTATCCCCGCATCTACTGGCAGGCCCGTGGAGAGGCTCGTCCCGAGTATGTCGCGCTAGGCGCCATCCATGAACTGACCGAACCGCACGCCATCAAGCAGGTGTGCACTAACACAGCCAACCAGCATCATGACGACAGCCCTCGCTACTATGGCGGGCTGGCGTTCGATCCGGCCCAGTCCGGCTGGCAAGGGTTTGGCCCCTGCCGTTTCGTGCTGCCCCGCATCGAGCTGGTGCGCCGTGGCGAATGCGTCAGCCTCTGCCTCAACCTCTGGCTGGATGAAAACAATCTCGAGGCCGAACTGCAGGCGGCCGAAGCCGCCCTCGATGCCCTGCGCCCAGAAGCCCCGCTGCCAGCCCTGCAAAAGCAGCCCTGGCAGCGACAGGATTGCCCCGGCCCCGCCCAGTGGCAAACGCTGGTGGAGCGCGTCACCGCCCCCGATTTTCAGGCGCACACCCCCAAGGTGGTGCTGTCGCGGGAGAGCGTGCTGACCAGTCCGAACCACGATGCGGATATCAATCCCTGGGCCATGCTCGACCAGTGGGCCCGCCACGCCCAGGACTGTTTCCACTTCGGTTTTCAATTCTCCCCCGAGCAGGCCTTTATCGCCTGCTCCCCCGAGCGGCTCTACCGCCGGGAAGATCGCCACCTCTTTACCGAGGCGCTGGCGGGCACCATCCGCCGCTCCGGCGATGAAGAGGTGGATGCCCAACTGGCCGCCGAGCTGCTGGCCGACAGCAAGAACCGGCTGGAGAACCGGCTGGTACATGCCGACATCCTCAGCCGACTGGCGCCACTGACCCACGATGCCACCCTGACCGAGCCACGCATTCTCAAACTGCGGCTGCTGCAACACCTCAAGTGCGATATCGAAGCCGAGCTCAAGCCCGGGGTCTGCGACTGGCAACTGCTCGACGCCCTCCACCCGACTCCGGCGGTGGGCGGTGCGCCGCGCGAGGCAGCGCTCGCCTTTATCCGCGAGTTCGAGCCCTATGATCGGGGCTGGTACGCCGGAGCCTGCGGCATGTTGAGTCGGGAGACGTCCGAGTTCTCGGTCGCCATTCGCAGCGCCCGCATTCAGCCGGGCAGCGTCACCCTGTTTGCCGGTGCCGGCATTGTCGCCGGTTCCGAGCCTGTCGCCGAGTGGGCCGAACTCGACAACAAGATCGCCAATGTGCTCTCCCTGCTGGGATAGTCATTCACCCTTTTCACGCTACGAGAGCCCCTATGCCCACCCGTAAAGAGCCTGCCAGCGAAGAGTTTGCCTGCACACCGTTTTCGAGCCAGCACGCCACCTTCAACCACGTCTGGTCCTCCCTCTTGCTGGAGGAGCTCTTTCGCCTCGGGGTGCGCGACATCGCGCTGGCCCCCGGCTCCCGCTCTGCGCCGCTGACCATGGCCGCCGCGGCCCATCAGGGCTTTCGTCGTCACCTGCACTTTGACGAGCGCGGCCTCGGCTTTATGGCGCTCGGGCTGGCCAAGGGGAGCAACCGGCCGGTGGCGGTGATCATGACCTCGGGCACCGCAGTGGCCAACCTCTGGCCCGCCATGGCAGAGGCCCAGCTCACCGGCGTGCCGCTGATTATTCTCTCCGCCGATCGCCCTCACGAACTGATCGACAACGGCGCCAATCAGGCGATCGACCAGCAGGGGATCTTCGGCCGCTACCCCGTCTATCAACAGAACCTGCCGAGCCCCACCCCGACCATTCCGGCGGCGTTTGTGCTGAGTTCGGTGGACCAAGCCTTGGCCAAACAGGCGCTCACCCCCGGGGTGGTGCACTTCAACTGCATGTACCCCGAGCCCCTTTACCCGGGCGAGCACTATCAGGATTTCTCCGACTATCTGGCCCCCCTCGGCGACTGGCTCGGCTCGCGCAAGCCCTGGAGCCCGTGGCAGCAAAACGAGCCGACCTGCCCACCTCAGGCGGAGTGGGAAACCTTTCGCCAACAGCGCGGCATCGTTGTGGCTGGTCGCATTACCGACCCGAAGCAGGCACAGGCCGCCGCCGCGCTGGCGGAGCAACTTGGCTGGCCGCTGCTGGCGGATCTGCAGAGCCAGATCCGCTTCGATTGCCGCAACCTCATCCATATGGATATGGCGCTCAACGACCCTGAATTCGTCGCCGAGCTGGGCCGCGCCGAGGTGCTGCTGCAATTTGGTGCGCGGCTTGTCTCCAAGCGGCTTGGCCAGTTCATCAAACACCATTCATGGCAGGATTACTGGCTGGTGGATCCGCAACCGGCGCGGCTAGATCCCGACTACCGGCTGCGCAACCGGCTGCTCTGCAGTGCCAGCGCCTTTGCTGCGGCCCATCCGGTCACCACACAAGCCCCTTGGCACACATTGGCCGAGCTGCAACACAACGCCAGCCAGCAGATCGCCGCTGCCTGCGAGCACTTCTCCGAACTTGGGGTCTGCCATCGCCTCAACCGCCTGATCGAAGGGCAACTGTTTGTCGGCAACAGCATGCCGGCCCGACTAATGGATATGCTCGGCGAAACGGGCAAGGGGCCGAGCCGGGTGATGACCAACCGCGGCGCCTCCGGCATCGATGGCCTGATCGCCACCGCCTACGGGTTTGCCCAATCGATCGAGCCGGGTAGCGATGAGCCCACCACCCTGCTGCTTGGGGATCTCAGCGCCCTGCACGATCTCAACAGCCTCGCCCTGCTCAGCAAGGCGAGCCGACCGCTGGTGGTGATCCTGCTCAACAACGATGGCGGCAGCATCTTCCGTATGTTGCCGGTGCCCACCGAAGGGGAACTGCTGGAGAGCTACTACCGGCTGCCCCACGGTCTCAGCTTTGAACATGCCGCCGCCATGTTTGGCCTCGCCTATCGGGCGCCGACCACCCTGCCCGAGTTCGAACGCGATTACCGCGCCGCCCTCCAACATGGCGTTACCTTGATCGAGATCCGGGTACCGAGCGAGCAGGTGGCCGATGATCTCAAGGCGCTGGGGGCCGCCATCCGTGGCAAATAAAGATGCCAATGTGCCGCTGGTGCTGCTGCACGGTCTGCTGGGGGATAGCGGCGACTGGCAACCGGTGATCGACCGGCTGCCCGCCATCCGCTGCATCGCCCTCGATCTGCCGGGTCACGGTCAGCATAGCGATCTCAACGTCAGCGACTTTGAGCAGAGCCACCAGTGGCTGGTCACCGAGCTGGCCAGCCGCAACATTGAACGCTATCTGCTGGCAGGTTACTCGCTGGGTGGGCGACTGGCCCTCTATCACGCCAGCCGCGAGCCCGCCGGGCTGCGGGGGCTGCTGCTGGAGAACTGCCACCCGGGGCTACCGGCCAGTGAACGGGCCGCCCGCATCCAGCACGATGAACAGTGGGCGCAGCGCTTTGAGCGTGAGCCCCTGGCTGACGTGCTGGCAGACTGGTACCGGCAAGGGGTGTTTGCCGATCTTGACGATGCGGCCCGGGCCCGCCAGATCGCCCGCCGCCTTGGCAACGACGGTCAGGGCATCGCCACCATGCTGCGCGCCACCTCGCTCGGCAAGCAGCCGGATCTCGCCCCCTGGCTCATGGCGAGCCAGCTGCCGGTTACTTATGTGAGTGGCAAGCGGGATCACAAATTCCATCAGCTGGCTTGCCAGCTGGCGAACCAAAATCGCAGAATCAACCACTTGGTGCTGGATGGCGGCCATAATCTGCACGCCCATCAGCCTGATAACTTTGCCCGACTCCTCGCGGAGTGGGTCAACCAACAAGAAGAGACGAGTCATGATTGAAGCAATGACGGAAGCTGAACTGTATGCACCTGTTGAATGGCAAGATTGCTCCGCCGGTTACGAGGACATCCTCTATCACAAGTCCAACGATGGCATTGCCAAGATCACCATCAACCGTCCCCAGGTGCGCAACGCCTTCCGCCCCCGCACCGTCAAAGAGATGCTGCAGGCGCTGGCCGATGCCCGTTATGACGATCAAATCGGCACTATCATCCTGACCGGTTTTGGCGAGAAAGCCTTCTGCGCCGGCGGCGACCAGAAGATCCGTGGCGACTACGGTGGATACCGTGATGACGAGGGGACTCACCACCTCAACGTACTCGACTTCCAGCGCGACATCCGCACCTGCCCGAAACCGGTGGTTGCCATGGTGGCCGGTTACGCGGTCGGTGGCGGCCACGTGCTGCACATGATGTGTGACCTGACCATCGCCGCCGACAACGCCCAGTTTGGCCAGACCGGCCCGAAAGTGGGCTCCTTCGACGGCGGTTGGGGTGCTTCCTACATGGCCCGCATCGTCGGCCAGAAGAAAGCCCGCGAAATCTGGTTCCTCTGCCGCATGTACGATGCCCAGCAAGCCCTCGATATGGGTCTGGTCAACACCGTCGTGCCGCTGGCCGAACTGGAGCGTGAAACCGTGCGTTGGTGCCGCGAAATGCTGCAAAACAGCCCGATGGCGCTGCGCTGCCTGAAAGCCGCCCTCAACGCTGACTGTGATGGTCAGGCGGGCTTGCAGGAGCTGGCGGGCAATGCCACCATGCTGTTCTACATGACCGAAGAGGGTCAGGAAGGCCGCAACGCCTTCAACGAAAAGCGTCGCCCCGACTTCTCCAAATACAAGCGGAACCCCTGATGACACTCGCCCTGTATCGCTATCAACTGCCTTTTACCCAGCCACTGACCTTTCACGGCAAGGTGGAGGTGGCGCGAGAGGGGCTGTTGGTGCGCATCAACGACGGCTGGGGGGAAATTGCCCCCCTGCCCGGCTTCTCGAAAGAGAGTCTGCAACAGGCAGAGGCAGAAGCCCTTGCCACGCTGGCGGCCCTTGCCGCCGGCGACACCCCGAACCCCGTGCTGCCGTCGGTGCAATTTGGCCTCAACTGCGCGCGCCGGACATGGCCCGAGCAGCGCAACCCGCTGCCGGAGCCCTATCCCCTCATTCAAGGCTCCCCCCAGGAGCTGCTGCGCAACTGGAAAGAGTGGCTGCACCGCACGCCCGGCAAGGCCAAACTGAAGGTGGCGCGCTACCCGATGCGTGACGAGCTGGCGCTGATCCGCCTGCTGTGCGATCGCCTCCCCTCCCTCAAGCTGGTGCTGGATGCCAACCAGGGCTGGACTCGCGAGGAGGCCTGGACCTTCTGCGGCCACCTCGACCCGAATCGTATCGAGTATCTGGAAGACCCCTGCGCCGACTTTGCCGACATCGCCTTTGTCGCCAACCGAACCGGCATGCCGGTAGCGCTGGACGAACTGCTGGCACAAGGCAAGCAGTGGGAGCCGATCCCGCAACTGCGCGCGCTGGTGCTCAAGCCTACCCTGCTCGGTTCACTCGCCAACTGCGAAGCGCTGATCGCCCGCGCCCGCGAACTGCGGCTCAAGGTGATCATCTCCTCCTGCTTCGAATCGGATCTGGGCCTGAACCAGCTCTTTCATCTGGCGAGCGAATGGGCTCCCGAACAGGCGCCGGGTCTGGATACCCGCCGCTGGATGGCGGGCAACCTGCTGGGGGAAGATGGCAAACCGGATCTGAGCCGACTGGAGCAACTGTATTACCGTGATTGAACCCACACGTTCACCCGAACAGACACCTTGCCCGGTACGCCACCGGGCAATCACAGCCCCGAACCGCATTGCCATCCACGCCGCCTCGCCCCTCAGTTACCGCCAGCTCGATGCCCACCTCAACAGCCTGTGCCAACAGCTGAAACAAGCCGGAGTGCGCCGTGGCGAACATCTGGCTGCGGTGGTGCGCGGTGCGCTGGAAGATGTGCTGCTGGCGTGGGCCTGCGTACGCAGCGGCGTGGTGTTCTGCCCGCTCAACCCCGCCTTTCCTCTCGAAAAGCAGAGCGAGCTGGCGGTGCAACTCGATGCCGATGCCTTCTGGTCGGCAGGGGAGATCCCGGCAGGCAACTGGCAGCCCTTGCCGCTCGACTTCACGCGCGAACTGCCAGCAAGCGAGGAAGCGTGGCCGCTGGAATCGACCCAACTCAACAACATGATCCTCACCTCCGGCTCCAGCGGCACGCCGAAAGCGGTGGTGCACCGGCTCTGCAACCACCTTGCCTCGGCACGCGGCTCTGCCACCCTTATTCCCCTCGATGAGGCCTGCGGCTGGCTACTCTCCCTGCCGCTGTTCCATGTGGGCGGCTACGCCATCCTGTTTCGGGTCTTTCTGGCGGGCGCCACGCTGGTGCTGGATCAACGTGAACGCTCCCTCAAGGAGCGGCTGGAGTGCCAGCCCATCACTCACCTCTCGCTGGTGCCGACCCAGCTCTGGCGCCTGCTGGCAGAGGGTTTTGATCCCGCCCGTACCCGCCTGCGCGAGCTGCTGCTCGGTGGCGCCGCCATCCCGCAACCGCTGGTGAGCCGCCTCTGCGCCATGGGGCTCGAACCCAAGGTGAGTTATGGTCTCTCCGAGATGGGCAGTCAGGTCTGCACCGCTATCCCCGGCGATACAGGCGTAGTTGGCAAACCGCTACCGGGACGGGAAGTGTGCATCAGGGAGCAGGAGATCTGCGTGCGCGGCGCCACCCTGTTTGCCGGTTACTACCGAGATGGCGAGCTGGAACTGCCCCTCGATGACGAAGGCTGGTTTCATACCCGCGACAAGGGGAGGTTCACTGCGGCAGGGGAACTGCTGGTAGATGGGCGGCTCGATAACCTCTTTATCTCTGGTGGCGAAAACATCCAGCCCGAAACCATAGAGCAGCGACTGGTAGATCATCCCGCTGTCGCCCAGGCGCTGGTGGTGCCGGTACCGAGCGACGAGTGGGGGCAACGCCCCGCCGCCTTTATCGACTGGCACGGCGAGCCGGTGCCCTACCCCGAACTGGCAGCCTGGATCCGTAGCGCCCTGCCCGGCTTTATGGTGCCCGACCACTGGATCCCCTGGCCCGATCTTGGCGGTAATCTCAAGCCACAGCGGAAACAATTTCAGAATATCATTAGGTCGCAATAATTATTCATGCGACAAAAAATGACGCCATGGAGCCATCCAAATACACATATGGCTCAAAATAAAATGCTGGTGGTATCAAAATCCTCCTCCTCAGTCTGAATAAGTGAGAACGATTACATAAACGGCCTTTTTTTGCACATTTTTTGAACCAAATTAATTGGCTGTAGTACCATACCCTCCACCATGCATTTAGTAGGAAAGCTAACCATATGATAATAAAAGAAATTGACGATTTATCATTATTTGAACAAAGACTGCGTGGTGGTAAAATGCTCTCCTTGGCAGTAAGACGAGTCACACATGAGTAACAGAATTTATAAAATTGCAGAGGATATCTTTTTCTCCGCTGCAATATTCCGAATCTCGAAAGGGGACAAGGACATCAAGCTCAGCAACAAGGAAGCCGAGCTACTCGAAATGCTGTGTGATGAGGCAGGCACTGTCATTCCAAGAAGCAAACTGCAGGATGCCTTGTGGCCAAATCAGGACAATACCGATACCAATTTGAACCGGCAGATACTCTCGTTGAGAAGAAAGCTGGAATCCTTCGGCTTAATGGATGCGATCGATACCATTCCACGGGTTGGCTATATGTTTTGTGCTCCGATTGAGCTCGCTGGGGAAAGTGAAGAGCCAGCACCAGCGGAAGAAATTCAAGCGTCGACGCCTTCCCCTGCACCTCAAGCCAGGCGGCAATATACTCGCCGCAAATATGACCGATATTTCAGCCCAAAGCGTATTTTGCTGTTTGCATTGCTGCTGGTCTCGCTGACTTCACTAGCCCTCGTCATTTATAACTATGCGACAGCAAATACACTACGCACTATCAATTTAGGTCAGATTTCTCTCTATATGACCAGCGAGACGGAAAAAGCTCTGAATGTGAAAATAGATTCACTGACGCCCTTGATAAAACCTGTTTCACGTAAAGCTGATGAGCAGATTTCAATTCTGGTTGGAAAAGAAGCCATCAGCTATTTTTCCATCAACAATAGCAGCAGGAAATTATCCGAAAATATCTTCCTGTTGCGTAGCGGTCACCCTGTGGCCGAAGAAGTTCAATGCGTTATCACAACCATGAACCAGCAGGAAAATAATGTTTACAACAACTATTACAATAATCAAGAAACCACAGTCAGATATCACAGAGATTGTCAGGCACCAGACAACTGGGTAGAAATGACCAGAAAGAGTAAATATATTGTGACCATGAACAGAGAAATAGTAGTGGCCACCGTGATAGCCACTGACAATCAGGGAAAGACGCTGTTCAATCTGGATTCTGTTGGGGATCTGGAGCGGGATAATGGCGATATTTCGGTTGAGATAAAAAATACCATTGTCAATTTCATTGACCAGCAGGCGCTGACCAATAACGCTCTGGTCGCCACTCTGGTCGCGGCGCTAACGCCCCCCAAACAAAAAGCCAAGTTCATTCAATTGCCCGGAGGTATTTACCTTTCCAGTTATCTAGGTGGCGTCATCACCTGGCCTAGCCATGGCAATACAAAAGTCATCCAGCGCAACGACTTCTGAGTTTACTCATAAGCAACAATGAAATTGGCGACGGCAGAATAGTCGCCAGGCTGGATGTTCTTGGCGGTCAATGCCGCCGGATGTCCTTCAACCCTGGCAAAAAATTGCAGATCATTATCTGCCGCACCACCTAGCAGATAGCCGCGGGAGGCACTACCCAAATTCAGAGGTGATTGGGCCACGTCATACAGGCGGATGCCTGCCCCCTTGGCAATCCCAGCCGTGAATGCCAATCCGCCGCTTAGTTCGGTATCCTGCGAGCCAGTAAAGGTCACCTTGGCCATGCGGAAAATACCCGGCTTGCAATTGGTCAGACGAATGGAGAACGGCACTAGCTCCGCGACTCCGTTGGCATAGAGTTCCTTCACATCAACTACCCCCATCTCGACCTCCTGATCAAGGGATTCAGGAGAAACCACACAGGGCTGATCGATGATCCTGCCATGGAGATGGACCGTATTGCCAAGCAATTCCAGATCATTGCTGGCACGGGGGGCTGCCGTTACCCCCAACAACGGGTACAGCACCAAGCCTATCCACAATGTCCGTAGCATAAAACATCTCCTCATTGGAACTCGGCAACGATGGTGGCTGTCGCATAGAAATCGCCCGCCGGAATATCTGCACCTGTCGGGGTTACCGGTGCAGCGATAAAGCCCCAATCACCGATATTTCCCTGCATGGAAACCGGATAGAAGGTATTCAATTTCAGCTGAGAACCATCCAGCTGTTTGAATTTTATCCCTAAATCGGAAATAACATTTCCACCTTGATAGCCATCCCGAGTTGTCCGCAGATAGTCTTGACTGAAAGAGGTTGGTTTTCCAGAAATACCAAGATTGATCTTCAAAGCATCCCCTTCGAAAACACCACCACGGCATTGAAATGTCAGAGGAACCGTCTTTTCAAAGTTATTTCCATCCAATCCCGATCCCGGCAAATCACCAAACTCTACTTCAATAGTCTGCCCACCATTGATCACGCACTCTTCTGGTACATATAAAATTGCAGATGTAATCGTAATCCTAGACATTGGCAAACTATTAAAGTCTGTCGTTGTAGCCCCTAGACGACCATACATCTCTACAACTTGACGATCTGATATTTGCACACCATTAATTATTTGTTTTCTCACGCGAAAAGTTACCTTTCCACGGCTACCGCTTTCGAAATTATTTATTCTTGTCTCTTTCCCTTTAGTACAAGAGTAATTTGGGTAATCGTTACTTTCATTCGGGAATGGGGCTGTAACAAATTTTTTCTTCCAACCGGCTATCCAAATTTCGACTTTCATATCCAAAAAGTCATTCAGTTTTACAAAACCATCACCAGCTTGAGGCAAGCCATCTGTCATTGTTGCTTTATAGTACACTGGAGATTGTGGAATGCTTCTATCTGGGCAGGTAACGATACCTGAGTATTGCCCTCCCAAATTCCACTCAAATGCCTTGGTAGTAAAACCAGGTCTGTTTTGAATGTCAGCCTTGTCCAACGATATATAGTAATCATGAGTTGGGTTAGGCGTCACATAGCCATTTGCCAATGCCGTTCCTGCCAACAGCATAAGACTTGAACAGAAGATGGAACGTAGCATAAGGCTTACTCGCTCTTCACGGCTTTACAGGCATTACCTGTGCACTGGTATTTGATATCCATATATCCGCCGTAGTCATTGACGTAACTGATCACAAATTCATTACCCAGTGCTTCCGGGATGGTGACCGTCTGCTCTGACTTGGGGGCAACCATAAAGGCGGAGAAACCCTTGATGGTGGTCCGCTCCTTGCCCTGTGGATGACCTAGGCCCACGTAGGTGATGTAGTAAGGGGTCGGGTTGTTGACCTTGAGGGCTTTGCCCTGCTTGGTGATCAGCACCTGATCCTGCCAGACGGCTCCACGCTCCGGCAGAATAGCCTCGGGGCGGTAGAACAGCTTGATCTTGGACTGCACGGCAATCTGCATCACGTTGCTCTTCTCGCTCTTGGGCGGGATCTCGCGCAGGTTGAAGTAGTAGATGGACTCACGATCCTTGGGCAAGCTGTCGATGGCCGGCACACTGGCGATGCGCACGATGGACTTCTGGTTGGCATCCACCCGCTGTACCGGCGGCAGCACCACGAAGGGAGAAGAGATCTTCTGGCCTTGGGCATCTTCAATCCAGGCCTGCGCCAAGTAGGGCAGCTTCTGGTTCTCGTTCTTGATGTTGAGGCTGATGGACTTTGCGCCGCCCGGATAAACGGCACGAGTACGATCCAGCACAATGGCGGCACTGACGTTGAGTGAGGTCATGCCAAGCGCAGCCAGACAGATATAAGAGAGCAGCTTTTTCATCGGTATCCCATTACTTGCAAGTGAGAGTCTTCATCGACAGATCGGTTACTTGTTGCGGCGCCACTATCTTGCACTGGCGGGCCCCGCCCCAGGAGAGTTCAAACGCTTCATTCGGTTTCACCCCGGTCAGATAGACCAGGCCATCTTCATCCACCACCGAGAGCACACGGCCGGAATCCTTGACGACGGTGGCACCAAACGGCGGCACTGAGCCATCGGGTAGTCTGACATTGGCCAGCAGCTTGAACCCTTCCGCAATTTCGAAGGCATTATACCCAATTGCGCCCTCGGTCAGGGTCCCCTGCTTGATGGCGTTCATCGCATCGATGTCGTCGCTCAGCTGATCCACATCGACCCGGGTGTCGCTCTTGCGATAGTCGGTCATGTCGCTGATCACCGCGACGCCAAAGCGGTTGGTCACGGCGCGGCCATTGTTGAAAGAGACGCCGGAGGTATTATCGGTATCCACCATCATACGGGTACCGCCACGACGAGTCGCCTGGTGCAGGGCTGCACCGTGCTGGGTCGCCGTCAGACCGCCACGCAGGCTGGCACCAACCGAGGTGTATTCGCTCTGCACGCTGTTGGCATTGAGACTGACCGCTCCGATGTCGCTGTTGTGGTTGTAGTAACCCCGCGCCACGGCGTGGCCATTGCTCTGCACGCCCGCCCCCAACTGATAGGTATCATCCGGTCGACTGTAGTCCTGATAGGTGGCCAGGTGAGTCACCTTGCCGTTGGAGGACTGTACGCTGTATCCCGCGCTCTTTCTGTCCCCTATTGGCACGCTGAGGGTCAACATGACGCTCTTGTCATCCTCGTAGTTCTCGGTCTTGGTCTTGTAGGCCGACACATAGACGGAAACATCCTTGAAGCTGCCGATGTTCACGTTCTTGTTGATAGTGAGGCCGTAGCGATCCTCTGCCTCGTGATCCCAGTAGGTTCTGTGGGTGTAGTCCAGATAAACAGTCAGCGCCTTGGCTGCATCCTCCGCCCAGAAGGTCTTGTTGGCGGTGATGGTGTAGAGCTCCTTGTCACCCCAGGTATTGTAATCATCGCTCGAGGTCGTAGTGTTGTTCTCCAACCGATCCTTGTTATTGAGGAACTGCGACATGGTCATGAAGTCATGTTGGGAGAAGCGATAACCCGCGAAGGTGATCGAGCTGTTGTATTCATCAAACTGCTTGGCGTAGTTCACCCGTACCGACTGGCCAATCTTGGTCGACAGGCCCGGCAACTTGGCGATGGACTGGGTCAGGTCGGCGGAAATAGCGCCGAAGGTATAGAGATCACGACCGATACCCAATCCCATGGAGTTGTATTCACCCGCAATCAGGCTGCCGCCGTATAGTGACCAGGAGTTCGCCACCCCCCAAGAGAAATCACCGGTCACAAAGGCAGGGCCGTGCACATCGTGCACCGAATCCGTCTGTTCGGAAGGTGCACCAACCGCCAGGTTGTATCGGACATAGCCAGGGCGAGTCAGGTAGGGAACGGTTGCCGTGTCTACCTGGAACGAATTGACACTGCCATCTTGCTCCTCTACCCGCACATCAAGGCGGCCGCGCACCGAGCTGTCCAGCCCCTGGATGCGAAACGGGCCCGCCGGCACGTTGGTTTCATAGATGATCCGGCCGGACTGGGAGATAGTGACCTTGGCGTTGGTCTTGGCAATACCGCTCACTTCCGGCGCATAACCCTGCAGACTAGGCGGCAGCATGCGCTCGTCATTGGCCAGGTTGACGCCGGTATAGCGGAAACCATCGATTAACTGGGAGTTGAGCTGCTGCTCACCCACTGTCAGCTTGGCGGCCATGTTCGGCAGCGGACGATAGGCGTAGATACGGTTCAACTCGGTCGATGTCCGCTCATTGTCGCCCCAGTAAGAGCTGGCCTGATAGTCACCCCGCAGACGCCAGGCGCCATAGTTGAACCCCAGCGTACCATAGCTGCTGATGTTGCGATTGGAGTAACCATCGCCTTCGTTGACCTGGGCATTGATGTTGTAATCAAGCATCATCCCCGGGATCCCTTCATCCCATTGTTCGGGTGGAATCCAGTTGGGATCGCTGTACTTCATCCACGCCTGAGGGATGGCAATGCGCAGCAAGCCGTTACCGATATCGTTCGAGATCACTACGCCGTCCAGCGCCAACAGGTTGGCACACTGGCCATCGTGCCAGGTATCGATCTTGGCGATGGCCTCGTCGGTCAGCGCCAGCTTGGGGATCACGTCTTGCGGCAGGCAGGCTACCCCACCCTTTCCCTTGCCAGTATCGCTCTCGTAGAAAGGGATTTTCTGCAGGGGCAGCTTGTTCTTGTTGACCTCGATCTCGAGGTAGTAGTCGCCGGGCAGGATGTAGCCTTCGTCGGCAAACTGGGAGAGGTCGATCTTGGTCCGCTCATCCAGATCGAGCGCATCAATATTAAACTCCGTTTCTGCCCATGCGTGATTTGCCACCGCCATCAGGCCGGGCACGCATAGCATAAAAGCCATTTTTGAATAATGTTTTTTTCTCACAGAGTCTGATGTTGAAACGCTCATATTTTCACTCTAGGAATTGCATAAAGGTCTCACGTAATGAGGTATCTACACTAAGCAATTGGTTTGCTTACATATAATTGAGTTCTAACAGCGTCGTACTGTCCGGAAAAAACAGCTGACTGCTGATGAGCCCCAAATTGAATTCCAGATCACTGTTGACGATATCCGAGACAATAAAGCGCTCACCGGATACCTTGTGATATTGGCCGTTATTGAGAATGCCCAGCTCATCGCTCATGGCACCACGCACGGACATGGAAATAAAAGGCAGTGATGCCACCGTCGCCCCGTCAACCTGACAACCGCTGATTTTCAACGTACCCGGTTGCTGAGCCTGCAGCGGAATGCTGCGCAGCACCTTCAGCGTACAGCCCGATTCGGCTAGTCCATCCGTGAGTTCGTTGGCGTGGACTGATCCCGCCATCATCACCAGCTGCAGCACCATGGCCGCCATCATTGAAGTTTTCATGATTAGGGTTCGATGTGAGGAAACAGAATGTGTGAAGTTGTGGTGGCTCGCACCACCACAACCCTTGTCACACGTTAAGGCACTCTATTACTCGTAGGAGAGAGTAAAGTTGGTCACTGCAGTGAAAGCACCGGCTTTCAGCGGGTTGGTGTCTTGTTTTGCATAGCCTTTCAGCACGGCGCTGAACGGCAGTTCGTTATCACCATTAACCAGGGTAAAGGCTGAAGTCGGAGTACCCAGCACGATCGGAGCACCACCCGGAGCGGTCATCTTGATACCGGCACCAGCGGCTTGACCACCACCGATCACCAGCAGGCTGGAATCTACCGGGTCTTTGGCACCGCTGAAAGTCACCTTGACAGCATCTTCGGCGTCGGAGATTTCACAGTTCAGCAGCTTGATGCTGAACGGCTTGGAGTTGGACTCACCACCGTTAGCCAGCTCTTTGGTGCTGATCTGGCCCATTTCAACTACCTGGTCAACAGACTCAGGGGCTACAGAGCAAGGAGCGTTGATGATTTCACCGTTAAAAGTGACTTTACCGGAACCGGCACCACCAGCAGCAAAAGCGGAGCCGCACAGCAGCATGGAACCAACACCCATAGCAACCAGAATCTTATTAGCTTTCATTCGTTTATACCTACATTAACGTGTGTTGTACTGCATCACTCCAATCATGCTGGAGTCACGATATTAAGTGATGCCGCGATATACTGCACAGCAACTGTTGGCGCTCGTCTCTCATTAAGCCGATGAGAAGTCATGCCAATAATAAACTGTGCCTCTTCAGGTTTATTTAAATAAGCAAAAGCAGCACACCGCATCAGGGGTAGTTCCCGCTACACCTCAACTGCACAACTACATACGTCCTTGTCGTCTGTGCAGAAAGCCGCATTCCGCTTTTGCTTGATGAACAAATTAACGACTCGTTTGATGCACATCAAATACATTTTGATTTGTATAAATTTTTTTATAAACACATAAAAAACAATGAGTTAATGCAACAATAAAACATAAAGCGAGATCATGAAATAAATAAAGTTCATATAAAGGACATCTATTGTAATATTGTCAGACTATGAATTTAAAGTCGCACACAAAACTCCAACAAAAACACAACAAAGATAACCTATCTATTTTTGACAATAGTTATCAACCACTTCATGAATCGCCCCCTAAAGAGGTAATCAGGTAATCAGGTAATCAGGTAATCAGGTAATCAGGTAATCAGGTAATCAGGTAATCAGGTAATCAGGTAATCAGGTAATCAGGTAATCAAATTAGTGGCAGCCCACACATAAATATACATCTACTACATTACATATTAATCATAGATATGACGCGCTAATATAGAGGTTTGCCCGCAATATTCACAGGCAAGATTTGAGATAAAAAAATAAATATACGTTATTAATTATGCAGACTAACTGTGATCCATCTCTCATGATTTTTAAGCCGATTGATTTCTCAAAGTGGAGTGTTATCATCTAGACATAGAGTAAAGGGCAAACCGATCGAAAGGTCGGGACGCAAAGCCACCGGTCTAAGGGTTTTGATACCTAAGACAGCGGAGCTGCCATCTGAGAAGAGTGATGTTATTGCCGATTTATGGCATTACTCTTTGATTGCGTTGCCCTTTTCGTACAACACCTGTGACGAAAAGGACATTGATATGAAAGCTCAACACACCGCCTCCCGTTTAGTTCGCAAGACAGTTTTCTCTGTATGCACCTCCTTGCTGCTTGGTACCGCCTTGTTGCCATCCACCGCTTCTGCGGCTGATGGCTCAGTGACGTTTACTGGCACTATCTATGAATCTCCATGTGATTTTTCTGACAGCAGCGTGACCTGCTATTCAGGCATGAACAAGCAAACCATGCCTTTGGCTCACTTGCAGCAAGCCGGTCAAATCAGCTCAATTAGCAGCACTATCAGCTACAAAGTGACCAATGCCAGCAACATGGCGATCGTGACTGTCAGCTATCTCTGATGACTCATCTGTAGTGACGGTGAAATTGGCGCGAAACAGATGAGCAGGTGGTGTTGAAAGCAACTCTTATCAGGTCGCCTGTGCTACCCATACAGGCCAGGCGGCCAATATCTTTTCATCCCGCCTCCCCACGAACAAATAGCTGGCTTTGCTGATTGAGTCACCAGTCATCATCCGCCCAGATAATGTGGCTTAAGCCATAGGGACATCTCGCTTTTCCTGGTCAATTGCTGCATGTCTCGTGTTGATTAAATGAGATCTGACACGCACTTTACACAACTAACAACTTCTTCAATAAAGTCGCATGTGAGCCCTCACTACGGCAGCAGGAGTTCAAAAACAGCAAGCATATAAATCAACGCTATACCATTGATTTATATGTCATTTAAAAAATCATTGATATTCCTTTGAGTCTCTGTAAATTGCCTTGCGATTACTCGCAAGACAATACACAAACAAGAACAAAGGGATAAAAATGAACCGTTCAGGTACCGGGTGGCTGCTGCTGGCAGGCCCCCTGCTTTTGGCTACATCCTCGGCGCAAGCCAACTACTCCCCCAATGACTGGCGACAGTATCAGCTGACTGGCGAATCGAGCCGGCAACTGGCTGCGCGCATCACCGAGATCACCTACGAGCTCAAGGCGCGCAGCAGTAACGCCCCCTATCAGCAGCTCAGGGTCTACCGTCGCTTCGACTGGCAGAGCAGCGATCTCGCCGCACTGGCCGAACAGCAGTGTGGCGAGCCGCAGCTCAAGGTAGATGCGGGCTGGCAGATCCGCTTCGTACGCTGTGAAGATCGGATTCCGGCGGGCAAGCTGATCCCGGCCAGCAGTTATGACTTCGGTTATGGCCTCAAGCAGGGTCGCTGGGAGCAGCTGGCGGGCACGCCGACCGCCCAGCGGCAGGATCGTCTGCCGCTGCCGCAAGCCATCATCCTGGGTCAGAGCGAAAGGGAGCTGGATCGCTGCGAACTCAACGCGCAGGGCCGCTGCGCCGAGTCGGAGTGGCACTATCAGCCGCAGGATTGGCAGCAGTTGCAGGTACTTGAAGAGACCCCGAGTGAACGGGATGGCCGGTTGGAGCAGATCTTTTTCCGTCTGCAACCGGTGGCAGGTAGTCAGGCTGCCGCTCAGGTCAGCGAGATCCACGTCTGGCGCCGCTATCAGTGGCAGCTGGATCAGCTCACGCCTCAGCAGGAGTGTGATGAGCCGCAGGAGCGCAAGGAGGGGAGCAACACCATCCGCTATCGCATCTGCCGTCAGGTGATCCCCGCTGGCAGCGAGGTTCAGGTAACGCTGCAAGATAGCGGCTACCAATACCCGGTCGCTGGCGGCGAGTGGCAACCCCTGCCAGAGAGCAAAGAGTGGCAGGAGAGTCGGGTGCTCAATCGCCCCATCGTGCTGGCCAGCAAGGAGGAGCAGCTGGAGTGCCGCCGTGCCAATGGTCGTCTCTGCTCCGAGCCCGAGCAGCCCGATGTGGATCTGCTCGACAGCGATGCCGCCAAACTGGTGGCCGACGTGAGCGGCCAGAACAGCCCTGCTTGGCAGGCGGATTACGGCCACGATGACGCCAAGCTGATGGCGGTGGTGCGCGGCATGCGTGCTCTGCTGGCGGCCAACCAGCCGACCCATCCGGCAATGGACAAGCTGCTCTACTATGTGCGCGCCCACAACTACCATGGCGGCGTTGGCAAAGAGAGTGATCAGGCCGCCCGGGCTCTGGCCGGGGTGATGATTGATCTGCTCAACCACCCATTGCTGCTGGGAGCTGAACCACAGGATCAGGCTGGCACAGTGCTGGAAGCCTGGAGCGTGGCAGCGCAGGGCCAACTTGGCCAAGCCGCCTTCCGCCAGAGTGCCGCCCCCATGCTGGCCCAGCTTAACCAGGCGCTCGGCTATGCGGTGCAACATGCGGCACAGATCAATGGCCACAAACCCTGGGCCGATGGCCTGTTCGAGCTGCTCAATCTGGTCGATCAGAGCGCCTCTTACGGTCAGCAGGCCGACTTCAGCGCAGCTGTGCTGCAACAGGAAGCGGCATTGCGCCAGAGCCTGCTGCAACTGGGCCTGAGCGAGCTGGCCCTCTGGAAACAGCGCGATGGCTCACGGGATCTGTTTATCTTCAACAACATCCTCGATGCCCACAGCCGCCTCTACCAGATGATGCGCTACCTCCATCACACCAGCCCGGATAAGGCGATCGCCTACCGCCAACAGCTGGATCGCGATGTCATCGCCATCATGCGCCAGCAGGGGCTGATCCCGGGTGGCCAACATCCGGCCGCCATGCTGGAAGAGGTCTCCCTGACCCTCTCCAGCTACTACCTCACCTACACGGATCGCACCAGCGAAGCCTGTGTCAGCGGCGAGTTCGCCGGGCTTTGTACCCCGATCCGCATGGAAGATATTCTGCCGTTCGAGCACACTTGCTCACCCACCCTGCGTCTGCGCGCCCAGGATCTGACTCAGGCTCAGGCCGAAGGGATCTGCCGCGAGCTGGGTGATGAAGAGCAGCGCTTCCACCAGCAGATGGAGACTGGCTGGCAACCGGTGGCCGATGATCACAACGAAGCGCTGGAACTGGTGATCTTCAACTCCTCCGCCGACTGGGGCCGCTACGGCAGCGCGCTGTTTGGCGTCTCCACCGACAATGGCGGCATCTATATCGAGGGGGATCCGGCTCGCCCCGGCAATCAGGCCCGCTTCTTCGCCTATGAGGCGGAGTGGAAACGCCCTGCCTTCCAGGTGTGGAACCTGCGCCACGAGTACGTTCACTATCTCGACGGCCGCTTCAACCAGTACGGCAGCTTCGGCCGCTATCCGCTCAACCGCACCACTTGGTGGGCCGAGGGGGTTGCAGAGTACATCGCCCACGGCCAGTGCTTTGCCCGGGGTCTGGATAACGTGGCAAACCGCCCCGCCAACCAGCGCCCGACACTGGCGGCTATCCTCCACCTTGACTACGAGCAGGGTGGCGAGATGGTCTACTCCTGGTCCTATACCGTGCACCGCTTCCTCAACGATACCGGTCGCGGCGCCAGCTGGCTGGCGCTGGCACAGGCGCTGCGCAATCCGGATCGGCAGCAGGCGATGAGCGATTTCGAAGGGGAGCTGGACCGGCTGATCGCCAACGACAGCGACGCCTATCAGGCGTGGCTCGCCCGGGATCTGCTGCCCTGGTGGCAAGCCAACAAGGAGTCAGACGCCTGCAAGGGTAACGACTCCGCCCACTGATAAACCTTCACCTACCAGAGGGGCTGCCACCGCAGCCCCTCGCTTTATCCTCCCGCTCTCCCGGCCTCTGCTGCGACAACCTCTGCCCGAATGAGGTGCCCGCCCGTTATCAAGCCTGACGCCAGCGGCCGAGTTGTAATAGAATGCCGATAGCCACTCCCAACTTCAGACCCTGACCGCACCGCGCATGAAGAAGTTTGCCAAGATCCTCCTCGCCTGCCTCGTTTTGCTGCTGGCCCTGATTGCCATGCTGCTGGGCTACAGCGAGTGGATCGTCTCGGATGCCCGTCACTACACCTACGATCAGGTGGACAAGGTGCCCTACAACCGGGTTGCGGTGGTGCTGGGTACCTCCAAATATCTCTCTGGTGGCGGCCCCAACCACTACTTCAAATACCGCATCAAGGCGGCGGCCGAGCTCTACAACAATGCCAAGGTGGACTTCATCATCGTCTCCGGTGACAACGCTACCGTGCAGTACAACGAGCCGCGCCAGATGCGCCGCGCCCTGATCAAGGCGGGCATCCCCGCCTCCGCCATCTATATGGATTTCGCCGGATTCCGCACCCTCGACTCTGTGGTTCGCGCCAAGGAGGTGTTCGGCCAGGAGCGCTTTACCGTGGTCTCCCAAGGCTTTCATAACGAGCGGGCCATTTTCATCGCTCGCCATTTCGGTATCGATGCGGTCGGCTTCAATGCCGAGGATCCCAGCGCCTATCAGGGGATCCGCACCCGGGTGCGGGAAGTCTTTGCCCGCCTGATGGGGCTGCTCGACCTCTATGTACTGGACAAGGGGCCCAAGTTCCTCGGGGCACCGGTCCCCATCGGTCTGCCTGTGCCTTGCCAGTCACTGAGCACCATCGGCAGCCTGCAACCCTGCCTCAAACAGCCCAAACCGGCGGTGGATGAGGCCAAGCCAGCGGCAGTCTCTGCCGCGGTTGCCACCGAGTCGGCTACTCCATCTGCCTCGGCCGCGACAGCACAACTCAACCCTGCTGTATCCGCTGCGGCAACGACTGAGCCGGTCACTCCCGCCAAATCCGCGGCAGAAACCGCCGCCGAGATGCCCAGCGCGGCCTTGCCCACATTACCGATGACCCCTTCAGCCGCCAGCGTCAGCACTGCCACACCATAAACAGACGACCCGCCAACTGGCGGGTCTTGTTATTACAGCGCAGGTTGTGGCAGTGAGCCTGTACACCCATTCCAAGTGGCCAAGTCAGCCTCTCGCCGCTTGATAGCGGCGCGCCACTTCGGCCCAATCCACCACCTGATAGAAGGCTGCGATATAGTCAGGACGCTTGTTCTGGTACTTGAGATAGTAGGCGTGCTCCCACACATCCAGCCCCAGGATCGGGGTATGGCCATGCATCAGGGGGCTATCCTGATTGGCACAGCTCTCCACCTGCAATCTGCCCGCCTTGTCCACCACCAGCCAGGCCCAGCCGCTACCAAAGCGGCTCAGGGCCGCCTGAGTGAAGGCCTGCTTGAAGGCATCGAATCCCCCCAATTCCCGCTCGATGGCAAGAGCCAGCTCACCGCCCGGCTCACCGCCCCCCTGCGGGCTCATCACCAGCCAGAACAGGGAGTGATTGGCATGGCCGCCACCATGGTTGCGTACCGCCCCCTGCAGGGCGGTTGGCAGGGTGTCGAAGCGGCGCAGCAGCTCCTCTACCGGCAGTACGGCCAGCTCGGGCGATCCTTCCAGCGCTGCGTTGAGGTTGTTGATATAGGTCTGGTGATGACGGCTGTGGTGGATCTCCATGGTCATTGCATCGATATGGGGTTCCAGTGCGTCGTAGGCATAGTTCAGGGCTGGCAGGGTATGGCTCATGATGACCTCTGTTCGGATTAATGGAGCCGGGATGAGGGCTCGCTCTGACACAGGCAGTGACCGAGCGAACGCATGATCCCGGCGTGGCTACCGTGGCGCTGTACGAACGTCAGCAACTCGGCACGGGTTGTGCGGGTATGGCGCAAAGCAGCCTCTCGCAGGCGAGAGGAGCATGCGGGGGAGTGACAGGTCGCCAGCATGCAGTCGTGCACATAGCAGAGCAGGTCGGCGGCGCGATCGGGCAGGGTCATGGCCACCAGCAGATCCGCCAGATTGTGGTGAGCCACGACCAGCGCCGCCACCGCCTCATCGGCGTCATGCCACTGCACCAACTGCTGACGAGCCAGCCAGAGCGCCTGCTGATAATGGGCCAGCGCCTGATGATACTCGCCGCAATCAAACAGCCGATTACCCTCTCGGGTCTGCTGTTTCCAGTGACTCATGCTGCTGCCACCTTCGGTCGACTCGACCCACCCCTTCACCCAGGTTGCTGTCATATGCTTCACACCAACAAATGATAATAATTATCATTACATGAATCATATCCGGGAGACAAGGGGCGTCGGGATCGCAGCAAACAGCCAAAACAGCGCGGCCACTCCTTGGCAAGGAGTGGCCGCTTGAGGCAACCGGTCAGTGGATCCGACCGGCCAATGGCAAGTTAATGGCAGGTCAGATGTTGTTGGCGGGCGAAGGCGGGGCTATTCCCAGCAGCATGTGATCCATCATCCCCACCATGCGCCCTATCTCGGGCTTGGTGATGGTATCGTTGGCCCCCAGTTGCAGCGCTTTCTGACGGTTGTCATCGCTCATCAGGGAGGAGAACATCACGATGGGCATCTCCTTGTAAGAGGGGGTATCCCGCAGTCGCTTGAGCAGGTGCATGCCATCCATGCGCGGCATCTCCACATCGGTGATCACCGCGTTGACAAAGCCGGTCACCGGCATCCTCTCCTCCTGGGCCAGACGATCGAAATCCGTCATCATCTCCAGCCCCTCTCCCCCATCCTTGGCCGTGATCACGTTGTAGCCAGCGGTGCGCAGGGTGGTTTCGATCATCTTGCGGATAAAGGCCGAGTCATCCACCACCAGAATGGTCTTGCCCTGACGCAGTGCCATCATGCGATCGTCGATGAGCACCTTGCGGTCCTGAGTGACGTCGTACTTCTCCATGCTGAGCTCGGGGTTGATATCGGCGATGATCTTCTCGAAATCGAGGATCATGATGAGGTTGCCATCGCGCCTGACCACGGCCACCACGCAGTCGTTCTCCCCCGCTTCCAGAAACTGGCTGGGGGACTCCACATCCTCCCAGGAGACCCGATGGATCCTGCTGACGCTATCGATCAGGAAGCCGTTGGCCATCTTGTTGAAGTCGGTGACGATCACCACCTTGTGGCTGGGGTCAGGGTTGGTCTTGATGCCGAGCCAGCCCGCCAGATCTACCAGCGGGATAAGGCGATCCCGCAGGGAGAATACCCCCACCATATGACGCTGGGCATTGGGGTAATCGGTTGTCTCCGGCACCCGGATCACCTCGCGTACCTTGGCGACGTTGATCCCGTAATAAGCGGTTTTTTCACGACCGTCCGGTAGCTGCTTCTTGAGGTGAAACTCGATGATCTCAAGCTCGTTGGTGCCACTTTCGGTCAGGATAGATTTACGCTCTTCCCCATCTTTGGACATCATGGTGACTCTCATTCTGGTTGCGCGGGCAGCAGACCGCTGCGGTTTTCCTTCAGTATAGGAATGGAATTCACCCAACGGCTCGGATCTCGGCAAGATTGCAGCCTTAACCGCTTGATCCCGCAGGCTGGCACGATCGTATCTGCCAATCAGGACAACATTGGCAGATGGAGAAATCCATCATGTACTCACAAGGAGCCTGAGATGAGTGAAGGTATCGTCGTGATTGGCGCTTCTGGCGGGATCGGGGCGGCTCTGGTGACACACTGGTTGGCGGCGGGTGTTGGGCCAGTGATTGCCATCAGTCGTCAGCCCGCACCAGCAGGAGCCTCTTCGCCAGCCCTGCACTGGCTATGTTGTGATTACAGCGATGAGCAAATGACAGAAGTGGTGGCCCGCATAGCTGAGTTAGCACCAAGACCGCATCGGGTGGTGATCTGTAACGGCATCCTGCATCAGGGGGAGATCCAGCCAGAGAAGCGGCTCGAAGCAATCAATCTCGATGCCATGACCCGCCTCTACCAGACCAGTGCCTTGCTGCCGGTGCGCTGGATCAGCCAGTTGTTACCGCTGTTTGGCCGCGAGCCTTGCACTCTGGCCGTTCTCAGCGCTCGTGTCGGCAGCATTGGCGACAACCGAGCGGGCGGCTGGTATGGCTATCGTGCATCCAAGGCCGCCCTCAACATGCTGCTCAGGTGTGCCGCCATCGAGCTGGCCCGGCGGGCCCCAGGCATCAAATTGCTGGCCTTCCATCCCGGCACAGTGGATACCCCACTCTCCCGCCCGTTTCACGCCAATGTACCGCTAGGAAATGTGCAGAGTCCCGAGCTGGTAGCCGACCATCTGATTAACCTGATGAACCGGCTGCCACCGGATGGCGAGCTGAGCTTTCTCGACTGGCAGGGTAAACCTATCGAGTGGTAGAGGAACTCAAGAGACGCGCCAGCAGCGCCCGCAACCTCTTGATCACGGCGGGCTTGCCCGCCAGTTGCAACCTCACAGCCAGTCTTCCCCAGTCGGCATATTGCCAGATGGCTGCGATCAGCAGATAACGCTCGTCAGGAGTCAGTGAAGCCAGCACAGCCAGATGGCGTGCCAGCCATAACTGCAAGCTCGACTGGCTCAGTTCGAACGGCTTGTGATGCAGGGCAAAGCATTCAATCTCGTCGCGCTCGAACTCGCCAAGCTCCGCTGCGGTAGCGGTACTGCCTTGCAGACATTGCCATACCAGCTCGGGATCCAGCTCGCTCAACTCACCAGCCAGCAGGGTCGGCAACTGGCGAATGAAACGCTGCTGCCACTGATCCAGCTCGGGATCATGCTCGGGTTTCAGCGCCTTTAGCAGCAGGGCTGCGTGGCAGCCGCTGGTGGCATCCCGTTGCAGACCAATGCGCAGCACCGTCAGTCCTGCCTTGCGCCAGAAGGGGAGCAGGTCGGCGCTGGCCGAAAAGGCAGAACCGAGGTAATCGATCCCCGCCTGACGATAATGTTCTTCAAGCCTGACAAGCAGCAGCGAACCCAGTCCGTGCCGGTGCAGCTCGGGGTGGATGGCGATACGCATCACCCGGGCGTAGCTGCGCCCCCCCGCCGTTTTGAAACCGGCATGAGCCAGCAGCGACTGGGGCAGCAGATGGCCGCGCGGACGGCGGCGACCAGCCCAGATCGCCTCGGCCAGCTCGGGCTCTATCCCCCCTTCCCTCGCCACCAGCGCCACTCCCAGCAGGCTCGCATCCTGCTCCAGCAGATGGATGTCGAGATCCGGGCTCTCCAGCAGGGATCTGAGATCGCTCGGCGTGGTCTGGTAGTGAGCCAGCACCAGCAGGCCGAACAGCTGGTTGAGCAACGCCTCGTCGCTGGCCAGCGTCTCCTGACTGACCAGACGCCAGCTCGGGCTGGTCGGCGGCAAGGGAGTTGCCACTTCGGCATTGAGGCCGAGCAGGCGGAAAATCAGCGGCTCCAGCGGATCGCGCTCACTCCAGCGAATGGGCTCAGAGAGGTGGATCTCCTGCCACTCCGGGGTCTGACTATCGAGCACCCGCTTGAAGCGCAGGTGAAAACCACGCCCCGTCCCCTCGTAACCGTGCTCGGTGGTGGCAAACACAATCCGGCTGTGGCGGGCCAGCATGGCCTCGAGCAGCGGGGTCGGAATGGCGGCCGCTTCATCCACCAGCAGCAGATCGGGATTCATCGCATCGTGCACCAGCCGATCTGGCGAACAGTAGCTCAGCCCGGTCAGTTGTTCTGGCGTGGTATCAAGCCCGCGGGCGGCGTGGGCAAACAGGGTCGCCACCGTCGCCTGCGAGGGGGCCGTCACCACTATGTTCAGCGAGGGTTGCTGGCGCAGCAGCTCGGCGGCGGCCAGTCCCAGCAAGGCACTCTTGCCACGACCGCGGTCAGCGCTCAGCACCAGCGGCCGACGGCGATGACCGTGCAACACCTTGTGGATGGTGGGCAGTGCCCGTGTCTGATCGCAGCTCAGCATGCGCTCCAGCCCAATCGGTTGCCACGGCTGCGAGCAAAGCGGCGGCACCAGAGAGAGGGCAGGATCACCTACCAGCAACCGCACCAGCCGGGCGATAAAACCGTGACCGGCCCGGCTCGCCTCTTCCGGCTGGGCCACCAGCCGGATCCGGTCAGGATCCGGCCATGCGGGCCAGCTCTCTCTGGGCGGCGTCAGCAGCAACAGCAAGCCACCGGCGCACAGAGTACCCGCCAGCGCCCCGAAGGCATCGGGATGAAAGCCGCTAAAGGCATTGAACACCAGCGTGTCGCACTCCTGACCGAGCCGCTGCAGCGCCTTGGCGGCGGGTTGCGGGGCATAGCACTCGGGCCCGGCGCCCAGCCAGAAGACAGTCTCGCCGAGCAGGGATTGGGCGCGGGCAATGCAGTCGGCCTCCTCCCCCTCCAGCCAGATAAGACGCCGCTCACCGGCGCGGGCCAGCGCCTCGCGTAGCAGGGTGACCTCTTGCAGTGTCATGAAGCTTGGCTGTCCGCCGGTTTGCGGGGCTCGAACATGCGATCTCCCATCTGATCGATAAAGGTGTGGGCCTTCTGCACCATGAAACGCTCGGCATCGGCCGGATTGGCAAACAGATCGGAGCGGATGAAACGGTGGGTTTGCAGCACGCCGTCCAACTCCTTGGTGATGCGCCCTGCCAGTCGGTACTGCCCCCCTTCCGCCATGGGCTCCGGATAGATGAGATAGCCAGCATATTCGGTGGGAGTGACTTCCGGCGCCTTGGTCGGCTCGCCCCCGAACAGGGCGCTGAACAGTTTCTTGAGCATGGTGATCTCCTCTGGTTGCCAGCATTGTCCCCAAGGGGTTGCACAGTGGCAAGCAGGGGATCTTATTACCAATGGTTATTTGCACTACGAACCATTCTCATTTAGATTTCATCTCATTCCACAAGAGGTGACCATCATGTACGTCTGTTTGTGCCGCGGCATCACAGATACCCAGATCCGCAAAGCGGTGCAGTCAGGTAAAAGCGAATTCCGCCAGCTCAAGCAGTCGCTCGAGGTGGGCGCCCAATGTGGCAAATGCGTGCGCATGACCATGGAGATTATCGCCACCGAACTCGACAAGATGGAGCAGGAGCAACCCGTGCTCTACTACGAAGTGGCCTGATCCGGACACCTCTTTTCTGATGCGACCCGCCAACAGGGTCACCCCTTTTCTCAGGCGAGCTGGCTCGCCAGACCTCTTGTTGTCACTTTTCTGGACTAAGCTCTAACGATCGAAGCCTCAGGCACGAACCAAGGAGCACTGTCGATGAAAGGAGATCCCAAGATCATTGCCCACCTCAACAAGGTGCTGGCCAATGAGCTGATTGCCATCAACCAATACTTCCTGCATGCCCGCATCTACGATGACTGGGGCCTCAAGGCGCTCGGGCACAAGGAGTATCACGAGTCTATCGATGAGATGAAACACGCCGACGAGCTGGTCAAGCGCGTGCTGTTTCTCGAAGGGCTGCCCAATTTGCAGGATCTGGGCAAGCTGCGCATCGGCGAGACCGTCGAAGAGATGCTGCGCTGCGACCTTTCGCTGGAGATGGATGCCATCCCCGACCTCAAGGTAGCCATCGCCTACGCCGAGTCGGTGCAGGACTACATCAGCCGCGACCTGTTCCAGGAGATCCTGGAAGATGAAGAGGAGCATGTGGACTGGCTGGAGACCCAGCTCGATCTTATCGATCGCATCGGGCTGGAGAACTACCAGCAGTCGCAACTGCACCACGGCTCCTGAGCCAGCAGGTCAGCAAGCAAAGAGACCCGCCAGCGCGGGTCTCTTCATTTGAGCAGCCATGACCCGAAAACTTTTCGACAGGATCACAGTTAATACGCCCGACACAGCATCTGTCATGGCTTTCGATTAGGATACGACTCTCTTCCAATAACAATGCTACGGACGATTTCCATGGAACAGATTGCACGCGAGATGGCGCCCCACAAACGGGTGGCACTGGTGGCTCACGACAACATGAAGACCCCTCTGCTGAACTGGGTGATGCGCCGCAAGGAGGAGCTCAAGCTCCACCATCTCTATGCGACCGGCACCACCGGCACCATGCTCGGCAAGAAGGCGCAGCTGCCCATCACCTGCCTCTTCTCCGGCCCCATGGGGGGCGACCAGCAGCTCGGCGCCCTGATCGCCGAAGGGAAGATCGACGTGCTGATCTTCTTCTGGGATCCCCTCAATGCGGTGCCGCACGATCCGGACGTGAAGGCGCTGCTGCGCCTCGCGGCAGTCTGGAACATCCCGGTCGCCACCAACGAGGCGACCGCCGATTTCATCATGGACAGCCCCCATATGCGGCAGGCGTTCAGCGTACAGATCCCGGATTACGCCGGTTATCTCAAGGCGCGCACCGAGTGATCGGCTAACCCGTCATGCAAGAGGGCCGCAACAAGCGGCCCTCTTTAATTGGGAAAATGAATCAGCCAGGGACACAAACCGGCGCCGGCTTATAGCGCGCGGGCGAGAATGCGCGCGACCTGATCCGGGTCGATATCCTGCTGCTCACCGAGCGCGGTGCGCCCCACCCGCTTGAGGTTGGAGCAGACCGCCGGAATGCAGCTTTCGCTGAGGCCATAGTCGGCAAGCCGGGTACCCAATCCCATCTGCTGGAAGAACTGCTCGGTGCGGATGATCGCCTCTTCGATGCGCAGGGCATAATCCTCGCGGCTGGAGTGCCACACCCGCTCGGCAAACTGGGCCAGCTTCTCCTGCTTCTGCGCTGCCCGTTCTCGCAGCAGGGCGGGGAGCACCACTGCCAGACTCTGGCCGTGGTCGAGCCCGTAAAGCGCCGTCAGCTGATGGCCGATGGCGTGGGAGGCCCAATCCTGCGGCACCCCGCAACCGATAAGGCCGTTGAGCGCCAGACTGGCCGCCCACATCAGATTGGCCCGCACCTGATAGTTGGTCGGCTCCGCCAGCGCCTTGGGGCCGTTCTCCACCAGCACCTGCAGCAGCCCCTCCGCCAGTCTGTCCTGCACCTCGCCCCCCACCGGAAAGGTGAGGTACTGCTCGGCGATATGGACAAAGGCATCCACCACGCCATTGCCGGTCTGACGCGGCGGCAGACTGTAGGTGGTGGTCGGGTCGAGCACCGCAAACTGCGGCTGCACCAGCGGGCTTCTGAAGGAGATCTTCACATCCCCCCGGCTCACTACCGAGGTGGGATTGCTCTCGGAGCCGGTCGCCGGCAGGGTCAGCACGCAGCCCATCGGCAGCGCCTTGTGCACGCTCGCCTGTTTGCCGCAGATATCCCAGGGATCATCCCCCTCGTAGCAGGCGGCGGCAGCGACAAACTTGGTGCCATCGACCACGGAGCCGCCACCGACCGCCAGCAGGAAGTCGATACGCTCGCGCTTCACCAGCGCCACCGCCTCCATCAACAACTCGAATCTGGGGTTGGCGCCGATGCCGGAAAACTCCTGCCACGTCACCCCCTCCAGCGCCCGGGTCAACTGCTCATACACCCCGTTCTGCTTGATGCTGCCGCCACCGTAGAGCACCAGCAGCCGGCTGCCGGGCGGGATCAGATCGGGCAGGCAGGCGATCTGCCCCTCACCGAAACAGATGCGGGTCGGATTGGCATATTGGAAGTTGTACACGGCGGACTCCTCGACTGGCTCAATGCGCGGACATTGTGCGCCTGTGGGGAGGTGAGGTCAAAATAGGTGGCAGAAGCTTGCCCATCGGCGGTCGACACTGGCCCATCGGTGTCGACCGGGTAGCGAGCACAACTGTGGCAGGATCAGGCGGTTTTGGCCTCATCTTTGGATGAGCTCTTCTTGCCGGTCAGGCGATCCATCGCCTCCTTGAGCATTGCATCTTTCTGCTCGTTGAGCGGCTTGCTCTGCTCCGCCCGCTCTTCCGGGGTCAGCTTCTTGTTATCGGCGATAGCCTTGAGCTTGTCTTCTATCTCGTTGAATTTCTTGCGATCAAACCCGAGCGCCTTGTCCACCAACTGCTGTACCACGCCCCCCTTGTCGGAGCTCATATCGAGTGCGGGCGGCAGCTTGCTGTTCTTGGCCAGATGTTCGTAGGTCAGCACCTGCTGGGCCTGACCGGTCATGCGCTGGGTGGAGAGGCTGACCATCTCCTCCCAGCCACCACCCTGACCGCCGCTACTGGCACTGTTGAGGGTGGCGAGGGCGCGGTTGTTGGAGGCGCTCTGGGCAAGCTGCTGGCTGTAGGGTTTGATATCCATGGGGGCTCCAATTCAGTGCGCATCTGCGGCAATGGGCACAGGCTGATCCGGTCACATGGGGCGTCAGGCCCCACCATTATCAATTAAACCAGCAAGTTACAGGCCAACTTGTCAGATGTTGCAAGATCCCGCGCTATGGTGGATCTCACCACGCCCCACACGCAAGGCTGGCGTCAGAATCATGACTCATCTGCTGCCGGCTCTCGCTGTTTTGGCACATTTCGCCGTCCACGCGCCACGACGCCAGAGAAAAGTCAGGAACAGCAGCTCGATCACAAAACAAACAACCACTCAGGAATACAATTTTGGCGCACATCACAACCAGCCAGCCGTGTCATGGATGATCTGTTCGAAAAACCAATAACAGGCAGACCAATCTGCCGTGCTCACTCCGCTGCCAGTTCGGAGCTGCAGCCTCCCCACACCTCATCACCTCGTCTGACTCTCACTCACCGCAACCCTTCGGGTACACCTATGAAAAAACACACCTTGAGTCTTCTCTCTGCCACCCTGCTCACCCTGCTTGGCACCAGTGCCGACGCCTGTACCGGCCTTATCGTCGGCAAGGGGGCCAGCGCCGATGGCAGCGTGATGATCGCCAGAAACGAGGATTTTGGCGTCAACAACTGGAATAAGTACCTCGCCTTCCGGCCCGCGCAGCAGAACGAGGGCAAGGCCTGGAAACTGGGTAACGGGCTGGAAGTGCCGATGCCCAAGGCGTTCTTAGCCTACTCCGCCATCCACGACTGGGATGCCACCACCAGCGATCCGGCAGGCAAATATTATGAAGAGCGCGGCATCAACGAGTTCAACGTCGCCATTTCGGCCACCACCAGTGCCGAGGTCAACGACAAGGCCCAAAAAGCCGATCCGCTGATCGAGAAGGGAGTGATTGAAGCCATCATCCCCACCCTGATCCTGCCGCAGGCCAAAACGGCCAAAGAGGGGGTCGAGCTGCTCGGCCGCTATGTGGAGCAATATGGTGCTGGTGAGGGCAACAGCCTCTATCTGGCAGATGTGAACGAAGCCTGGCTGATGGAGATCGGCTCCGGCCACCACTGGATCGCGGTGCGGGTGCCGGACGACAGCTACGCCATGGTGGCCAACGGCCTGCGCATCCACGGCGTCAATCTCGACAGCGCCGATGTGCTGCACTCGCCCAAGCTGCTGGAGTTTGTACGCGAACACAAACTGCTGGATAACGCCGACCCGAAAGAGTTCAACTTCGCCAAGGCGTTCGGGGTCATCGCTGACCCGTATAACGTGGATCGGGAGTGGCTCGGCCAGAAAATGCTGACCGCCAGCCACCCGCAGCCGACCCGGCAGGCGCAATATCCGCTCTTTATGAAACCGGATGCCCCCATCGCCGTGCCGGACGTGGCCAGGCTGCTGAGCGCCACCTATGACGGCACGCCGCTGGCGGGCAAGGCGGAGCGGCCGATCCGCATCGATCGCCAGCTCGAATCCCACGTCATCCAGCTGCGCAAGGAGATGCCCAAAGAGCTGCAGGGATTGATCTGGCAGAGCTACGGCGTGCTGGCCGAATCTGTGATGGTGCCGCTCTACAACACCCTGGAGTCCTACCCCCTGCCCTATCGCACCGGTAGCGACAGCTACTCCGATGATTCCGCCTACTGGCAGTTCCGCAGCCTGACCGCGCTGGCCAGCGCTGATCCGGACAAGTACCTGCCGCTGCTGCGCGGCGTCTGGAACAAGGAGAGCAGCAAGCTTTACAAGGAGATGGCGCTGCTCGACAAGAGCCTGAAGCAGGCCTACGCCAGCGACAAGGCTACCGCCATCGGGCTGGCCGCCGACTACTCCTATGGCCAGTTGGAGCAGACCTATCAGATGGCCAAAACGCTGCGCTACAAACTGATGACGGATCTCACCAAGCGTACCGAGAAGAAGTATTCGCCGGAGGAGTTCAAGAAGATCATGAGCCTGTGACCGGCTCGCCAACGCAAAGAGGCTCCCAAGGGAGTAATGCCAGTCAGTTAAGCCTGACTGGCATTGTTTTTATTGGCTTTTTTCACGGCATACTTCTGCGGCTTCGCCTTCACACTGCGGGGGTAACTTCGCTCCCTTCGTTCCGGCAGCACAAACTGGCCCGCTTGTTTCTCCAGGTCAGCTACCCGCTTCGGGATAGTACCCGGTGATAGGTACGGCATGCAGCTCAGTTCATGGATAAGATAGACCGACGCCATGTGAAAACTCAGCTGGCTCGCCGTGTATCCCTTCAGACTTGCCGCCATCTTTACCATCTGGCTGCGCAGCAGATTGTACGCCAGCAACACCCCCCACAGCTCCTGCCGTATACCCGCCGCCTTCTTGCTGCGCAAGGTCAGCCGGTGCTCTTGCAGGCTGTGCTTCATCTCCCGATAGCCCAACTCGATTTCCCAGCGATGGCTGTAGAGCTCGACAATATCGGCGCTCGGAAAGCGCATCGGGTCGACCATTGAGGTCAATACTTGGCGCTCCTTGCCGCTGATGTTGCGGGTCAGCAAACGGGCTTCCACCGTGTCCGGCAGTTGCGGCCACTTCTTGCGTGCCTGTGGACTGGTCTTGAGCTGCACCAGGGCATCCTGACGCCCCAGCTTGCGCACCACCTCGTATTGCGTGCCCTTTTTGAGTGGCAGCAGCCAGTGCCGCTCGCTGCCAGTGGTTTGCCAGGCGTGGAGCAGACCGAGAGAGTAAAACCCCTTGTCGAACAGAGTTAGCGAGTGGTCTGGTGTGTGCGCGACAAGCTGCTCGGCCAACACCATCTCGTTGACGGCGCAGCTCTCCATGACCGCCTGAACAAGCAGGTGGCTGGTCAGCTCCATCTGGCAGAGCATGCGTGCCTGCGGATAAGCGGTCTCCCCATGCTGAGTACCGGGCTTGGCAAAGGCAGCGGCATTGTCCGGGGTATCGGGTGTGCGCCACATCACGCCATCGACGGCGAGCAGTTGCAGCCCGGCCCAGCCGGGATGATTGGCCTGCTGGTGCC